>MIDV01000058.1:13709-42748 GCA_001830245.1 Lysobacterales bacterium RIFOXYA1_FULL_69_10
TATTGCCAGACGACCCTTCCGTTCCTTTCTGGTGGGAGGTGTGGCTTCCGGTCCGCGGTAAGCGTCAGGCCGTCGTAGACGACTTCAAGACGCTGGCGAGACTGGCCGAACTTGTTGTCAGCGACAAGCAGGTCGACTTCCCCGAGCGAACCGTAATTCTGATGTACGGCTCGCAGCAGCAACTCTCCCGCTCGGTGATGACCTTGAACTGCGTCGCGGAGCTTCGTTGCGCTAAGGAAACCGCCGAGTTCTTCGACGGGATGGCGGTTGCCGAGCAGCAGGAGTGGGCTGATGAACTATTGCAACGCACTCAGATGCCGAAAGGAGATGCGCCTCGGATCTGCTTCTTGGACACCGGCGTCAACCGGGGACACCCGCTGCTTGCGTCTTTGATGGATGCGGCGGATCTGCACACGGTCGAGCCGGTATGGGGTGTTGACGATACCGCCAACCACGGCACCGGCCTTGCGGGACTCGCAGGCTACGGCGATCTGGCGGATGCGTTGGCATTGACCGGGCCAATCGAGATTCCGCATCGTCTCGAATCCGTCAAGCTGGTGCCCCAAGACGGTGGGAACAACGGAGACGCGCGCCACCACGCCTATCTCTTTACCGAAGGTGTTGCGCGCCCCGAAGTAGCTGCTCCGAATCGTGCGCGGGTTTTCACGTCGGCGGTGAGCGCGGCGGATTACCGCGATCACGGGCGCCCCTCGTCTTGGTCCTCGGCGGTGGACAAACTGGCTGCCGATACCGATGGGGCAGGCCAGTATCCGCGCTTGTTCGTGCTGTCGGCCGGAAATATCCGCGATCCGAATGCATGGGCTGCATATCCCTCCAGCTTGTCCACCAATCTTGTGCATGACCCGGGACAGGCGTGGAATGCCATCACGGTCGGAGCGTTCACGCACAAGGCCGATACGGAAGGGCACGCCTCACTCAAGGCGATCGCTGCTGAGGGTGGCCCGAGTCCATTTTCCACGACATCGAGAACATGGGATGGGGCATGGCCCCTGAAGCCCGACGTCATGTTCGAAGGCGGGAACGCGGCTAAGGACGATTTCGGTGCCGTTGGCATGGCGAGCCTGAATCTGCTGACTACCCACAACGAGCCCGTCGATCGTCTGTTCACGACCACGAACGCGACCAGTGCCGCATCTGCGCTGTGCGCGCGCATGGCCGCGCAGGTTATGGCGGCGTATCCGAACTTGCGGCCGGAGACTGTCCGTGCGCTCATCGTTCATTCGGCCGAGTGGACCGAAGCCATGCGTGCGATGTTCCTACCGGTTGGTCACACACCCAGCAAGAGCGATTACGTTCACCTGATCCGGCATTGCGGCTGGGGCGTTCCCGACTTGGAGCGGGCACTATGGAGCGCAGGTAATTCCCTGACGCTTGTCGTGGAAGACGTGGTGCATCCCTACGCGAAGGTGAAGGATAAGGGGGTCATTACGCGCGACATGAACTTGCACGCCCTACCGTGGCCCATGGAAGAGCTGGAGGCCCTGCAGAATGCGCGAGTAGAGCTGCGCGTGACGCTCTCCTATTTTATTGAGCCCAATCCCTCGGCTCGCGGCTCGACTTCGAAGTTCTACTATCCGTCACATCGCCTGCGATTTGATATCCAGCGTCCGCTGGATGGCTCTACCGACGATTTCGTGGCGCGGATCAATGCGGCGGCCCAGCGCGAAGATGAAGGCGACCCAGTTAATCCGAAAGACCCGAACTGGTGCCTGGGCGAACTGAAGCGACATCGTGGATCGCTTCATCAGGATGTGTGGGCAGGCACGGCCGCAGAATTGGCCAGCCGTGGGTTTGTCGCCGTCTACCCATCGGCTGGTTGGTGGCGCACTCGCCCGGCATTGGAGAGGTATGACCTTCCCGCGCGGTATAGCTTGATCGTTTCAATCCGCACGCAGCAAACCGAGGTTGATCTGTACAACGCGATTGCGCAGAAGATTCCGGTCGCTCAGCCGATTATTGTCGAAGCGTGATATCACGTGAATAGAGAAGATGAGTGACTGCTCTTGGCCGAGAGCGGACGTAAGCACGGCCAACGACAGCTAAGTGCCCGAGGTAGACTCACCGCCCACGCTTTATCACCGCTTGGGCCGCATGACGCCGCGTCTTACCGACAGTTTCGCTTCATGGGTGGACGTCGCAGCCGTGTTGCACTCTGGTCATTGGGCTGCAATGCAGGCGACTTTACATGGCGCTTCAACTACCATGACTGGCCGATGACTGAAGGGGATCCATCGAGTGGATGTGGAAGCTGCGACCTTTTTCCGTCCGTCAGTGTGGATCGACCGCCTCGTTTTCTCCGGCGGTGACGAAGTTACCTTTGAGCCGCGAGACAAGGTTTTAATTGTCGGCGCAAACAACAGCGGCAAATCTCGGACGCTTCGAGAGATAGACGAGTTGTGCAGTCAAGGAAATCACGCCTCCCAGCGGGTGGTACTGAAGCAAATCGAGCTGAAAAAGTTCGGCGAGCGCTCTGACTTGGAGAGCTACCTCCGTGCTAATGCGACAGTCGTCGATAGCACCTACCGCCTGAAGGACTGGACTTTCCACGTCAGCCACGTCCAGTTCTGGGAGCAGAACTACCTAGTCAATGGCTTGGCAGGTGGTTTCGTCCGAAACATCACCGCGAAGGATCGGCTGCAGATTTGCGAGCAACAGCCGAGCATCGCTCCCAATGAGCCAATGACACGGCCCCAGCACGTGCTCTACCAAGACGATCGTCTGATGGCAAGAGTTAGCGACCTCTTTAGGCGCTCGTTTAATGCTGATTTGATGTTTGACTTCAAGGGTGGCAGCCGGCTCCCTATTCACGTGGGAGACGTGCCGAGTGGCGCGGAGTATGCGGACCGCGCATCCGATGAGTACGTTTCCGCTGTTCGCCGATTGCCACTGCTGGATGCACAGGGCGACGGAATGAAGAGCTTTGCCGGAATCCTTTTCGAAACGGTTGCTTCGACCCGAGATGTGACCTTTCTTGACGAGCCAGAAGCGTTCCTTCACCCGCCGCAGATGCGACGAATCGGCGAGACGCTAGCACAAGAAGCCAGCGGACAGCTGTTTGTCGCCACGCATAGTAGCGACGTGCTGCGCGGTTTCCTTGAGGGCAGCAAAGGCAACGTGCGCATCATGCGTATTCGCCGAGAGGACTCCAAAAATTTCATCTTTGAAGCGCCTGCCGACGCTGTTCGAGAGCTTTGGAGCAAGCCTTCGCTTCGATACTCCAATGCACTCGAAGGTGTTTTCCACGAACAAACCATTATCTGTGAGGACGACAGCGACTGTCGGCTATTTAACGCAGTAGCGAGCTTTCTGGAAGCTCATTCCTCTCGACCCTGGAAAGACACCGCGTACATTCCCACTGGGGGAAAGGCCGCTGTTCGGAAAGTCGCGGCTGTCCTGCGTCAGGTAGGTGTGCCCATAAAGGCCGTGTTCGACATTGATTTCCTAAGCGACCGTGTGATGGTCAAGGAAACTGTGGAGGCCTTCGGAGGAAAATGGGGCGACGTGGAGAATCATTGGTTGCGTGTCGACCTCGCGGTTCGCAAGGGTGTCAAAGCGAAATCGGTAGCAGAAATTAAGGAAGAAGTAAAAAAGATCCTTGATGCTTCCGGAGCAGACAAGTTGCCGAAGGGTAGGATTAACGATGAACTTAAGCAGAACTCTCCGTGGGCCATCGTGAAGCGCATTGGCGAGGCTGCCATTCCTGCTGGCGATGCCCAGAAGGAATACGCTCAGCTGCGGGAATCGCTCCAAGCGATCGGCATCTATCTGGTTCCTACTGGCGAAGCCGAGGGGTTTTGTCGGCAAATTGGGAATCACGGGCCTACGTTTGTCACGTCCCTTCTGACAGAGATTCCGTTGGAGGATCCGTCCCTCGATCCGCTGCGTGCTTTCGTAGAACGAGTTCACCTAGGCCCTGCGTCAACGAACTAAGAGGCGTCCTTTGATGACATCCTAACTGCAGGGGCCAGAAGTCCGCTTCTGACCGGAAGCGGACATGGACTCTTGTTGCCGATACCTAAACTTACTCGCCAAGCTCTCCGATCAACTCGGCGACTAGAGACTCCGGTGCGCCAGCTTGTCGGGCGACGTCTCTGATGAACCACTTGCGGTTAATCGCATGATGCCCCCAATTGCCTTGCTTCAAGGCAAGCAGTGCTCCAGCACGGGCCTCCCGCTTGCGACGCTCGGCGCACCCCTGATGTTTTCGAGTAAGCGCATCGGACAACTTTGAGTGAAAGTACCGAGCGGTCAGCGGCGAGTAGTCGTGCAGCTGGCAGAACTCAACTAGGGACGGGCACGGTTCCTTGCTCGCGAGCTGTGCCTCCAGCTGCTCCCGAAACCAGGCTCGCCGCTCGTTGCGTCGGAGCAGGAACGGCCGCGGGAAGTGCTCTAGCCCCGGGGAGGAAAAGTCGAGGGCAAGCTGGCTGGCCGCCGTTTCCGGGCTCTCCAGGAGCTGGACGATGTCAGCGTTGAAGTACACCGCGGCGGCCACGACGGTGTTGAACTGTGGCTTGGACGTTCGCTCACGAAACCTCTGGGCGTCCCGCAGTGACGCCAACGCCTCGCCGCTCTGTATACGCCTCTCCAAGGTTGCAACGAGCCTATTGACTGGATTCGTCGCCAAGTGCGACCGGGGATAGCGCGCCAAGTGAGCGACCAGCGCCTCGGATTGCGACTCGCCAAAGAACGGTCTGCCCTCGTAGACCCTGGAACCGGCTTTCGAGCACAGAGACTGGCCGCAATGGCTGCAGGTATCCAGCTCGCGTGTGCGATGAGGATTGGCTTGGATGAAGCCGCATACCGGACAGGTGTTCGCCAGCACGAGCTTGTGAATTGAGCAGCGCCGCACAGTCTGAAGCTGCCACACGAGACGGTCGTACGCAGGCCGACCTGCAGCGCGGTCCTCCTCAAAGCAGGCCGGACACCAGGCTCGGGTGTGTCGGATCGACCCGATGGAGTTCCCGGCGCATATACCCCTGAGCGCAAGGATCGCACCGCCGCGCAGATCCTTTCGGCTAGTGGCCATCTCCAGCGCCTCGAGGACTAGTGCTGTGTGCCGGCTGTAGCCGTTGAGGCGCGCCTCGTAGCTCTTCGGAAGGTGCCGGCCAGTGCGCGCCTTCCACCAGACCTGAAGATGCCCCATGAGCTCTCGGCGAGTCGCACCGTGTGCCAGGGCGAGACGCTCGACGTACGAGTAGAGGCTCTCGACATGGGCCGTCCCCACGCCCTCGGGTGCCAAGGAGAAGAAGTGGCTCATGCCACGCCTGCTCCAACAGGGTCTCGGGTCGGGTTTCGTCGCCCGGGCCTTCGGTTCCCTCGTTTCTCGGTTCCAACTGCCGGAACCTGCGGAATCGACGGGTCATTCGCTCTGAACTTGCTAAGGAAGCTCTCGCCGAACTCGATCTCCGCCCGGATCGCGGTCATCTGCTCGACAAAACGGGTCGCTTGAAAGTGCTTGCGTGACAGGCGCCGCTCGCCCTGGGCGTGCATCCGGCTCACCGCTGCAACTGTCCAGCCGGACACGAGCCCACACGACCCGAGGCTCCCGTCATAGATCAGGTCTCTCATCCCAAACAGAGATGCCCGTCCAGCGAAAGAGAGCCGGTCGTCGAACGTGCAAAGGATTCTGTCAAAGTTCGCGGCATCCTCTGCCGCGGTTGTGTAACGCGGGAAGTTCACCACTGTCAGCCGGCCATTGAGATGGGACGACTCGAAGCAGGCCGTCAGCAGCTCGTATCCACCCACCAGGAGGATGATGGCGCCGGAGTCGTTGCCGATGCACTTGAGCGTGTCCAGCGCACCAGCCACGGCGCGGCGGTCGCGTGTTCGCAACAGGTGCTGTGCCTCGTCCACGACGACCACACGCGTCTGACGTTGGGCGAAGGCAGGCTTGAGATGTACGTTCATCTCGGTTTCGGTGCTATGGCGGGTAGGCGGAAGCCCGCCCTCATAGAACGGGTGCTGGATAGCCTTCAGCATTTCGAGCAGCAGGTAGCGCGTCGACATGAAGCCACGGTCCGTGGGCGACGCCAGAACCGTGATGTAGGGAAGCGTATTTGCGGCCCACCCCCTGCGGGGGAAGGCCAATGGCATGACCGATTTGATCAACGAGCTCTTGCCCACGCGGGTAGGCCCGGCCAGAAGGATCACACTTCCCTCCAGCCCCAGCGTTACATGGGCATGGATCGCGTTCTGCGTGGCGACGTAGCGCGGGTGCGGGATATGCAGCGATTTGATCTTCGAGACGATCTCATTGGCGTCCATCGTCGCGCCTCGTCGTCTTGAACGGGATCGGCTGCGAACGCGGTGCCGGAAGCACGTTTTGGGATTTCGGTACGGCGGTATGCGGCTGGTAACTCGATGCCTGGCTTTTCTCGTAAGCGATTCGCACCTGCGTGCCCAGCGCTTCCTGTCTCTTACGCTGCAGCCTCGCCCTTGCGTGCGAGCACTCGGCGAAAATGATGGATTCCAGAACATGCTCCATGCCCGAGCCCGTCAACTCACGTCGACTCGCTCCATGCGTGCAGGTGACAAGTGCGCCGTCCACGAGTGCGTACAGCCGGTTGCAGTCCCAAGGCTCTTGGAACACCTGTACGCGAGCTCTTGTTCCCCGGCCCAGCAGCTCTTTGGCGAAGTGCCACCGCTCCAAGTGCTTGATTCCGCGCTGCGGGTCAATCCTGTGCGTACGGGGGAGAGGAAGCGCAGATCGCGCGAGAAATTCCGCGTCGAAGTCGATCTTTGCTCCGGAAAGACCAAAGTTGGCCATGCCTTCCGAAAACAGCTCCTGAGGGCTTCTCAGTGCACTCCCGATCGGATGGATGTTGAAGTACCCGAAGAGGAAGTCCTCCACCACCTTGTGCGCACTTTGGAAGTCGAGCCTGGCGAGCTTCTGCCCCTTATGGCTGGAGGATACGGCTCGCTTCTTCGCATCGTTCGCGGTACCACCGGGAAGGGACTGAAGGAAGTTGCAGACACTCTTGAAACTGCTCTCAATTTCCCCGCCTCCACGCCCATTGCCTGCTGACCGGGTCTGTTTTGCAAGACCGTAGTGTGCGACCAGTAGATCGAAGTAGGTCGATATGAAGTCCGGACCTCCGTCGACTGCGATGGTCTCGGGCAGCCGGCCGTGGCGCCGCACGCAATCCCGGAGTACACCGCTGCATGCCCACCGACTCGGGTGCCTAAAGCCGAGCGACATCGCCAGGATGGCGCCCGAATACTGGTCACGAAGCGCAGTCAGATAGGGCCGCAGCGTGAACCCTTCGTCCCGGTCGCCCACGAGGACATGAAGGTCGCAGGTGTAGTGGTCGACCTGTCCGCGCTCGAACGGCCGTAATGGCCCGAGGCTTCGCTGCATGGGATCCACCGGCGCGGCCATTGCATTGGCGAGTCGGCGTCCGCCACGAGAGCGCCCTGCCTGCTCAGGGTCAACGCGCTTGCACTCCCGATAAAACGTAGGCAGCGAGATGGGCGCTGATGCGCTGTCAATCTTGCCTTCTGCGCGCGCCCCGGCATGATCGAGCAGGTACTGGTGGAAAGCCGCCTTGGGTGTGGGCGCAACTGGCGTCAGGTAGTGCTTCTCTATTGACTGGCGCAGCAACTCCATCTCGACCGCAGGCACGCGAGCGCTTCGGTTGCCCTGAAATCGATTGCGCGGGATGAGGCCTGCTTTTCCGATCTTTTTCAGAGCGGTCCGCCATCTGCGCAGCGTCCGCTCTGAACGAGTGGTGGGGATCTCACCACTGATCTGCTGACTTCGGCTGCACGCGGCCTGCACTTCAGATGAGGAGGCAGCAGGGACGCTGTCACCCGCGAATGCAGTGGGCAGGAACACGGTCGCGGCGATGTGGGCACGCAGCGCGCTTTCGTCGATCGCAACCCAGGCATCGTGCAGCAGGGAGAGCCGCGAACGCTCCAGGTCCGCGGCGATCGCGCCGTCGCCGATCATCTGCATCAGAGGCGTGGCATCCAGGATACCCAGCGCTTGAAGCAGCACCGATGCTGGTTGCGGCCCGGAGGCCGCCAGAACTGCCAGCGTCCTACCAATAAGCCGTTGATAGGCTTTTGGTCGCTCGGCACGCTTGGCGCGCAGCAACAGCTCAAGGTTCTCGACCTTGATGGCGTTGATGTCGGAATCCGTCACCACGTGATGGCGCAGCCCCATGCCCGAGAAGCGTTCATCAGCCGCAACGTCACACAGTGTGGCGCCTTGGCGTTGCCAGCGATTCGGTTGGCGGGCAAGGAGGTCTTCGCACGCCTCCTTGGGCTTCACCTGCACAAGCTCCACGCGGTCCTTTCGGATTACAAGGAAGTCTGGGGTGTAGCCCACTCGACGGGGCTTGCCGTTGGCCGACGTGATCCTCAACTGCACGGGCTCGGGTTGGTCCCAGTACTCAAGCACCTCCGGATCGGACTCACAGAGCGTCGCAAAACTGCGCTCCAAGGTGCTTTCCGTGCTGACTGTGTGGCCCATCTTGAAGCTGGGATAACGCCAAGTCGTATTGCGAACGCACGAGGAGGAGACGGACCGGGAGGGGGCGCTGCTGCGGACGCGAGAAACGTAGTCCACTGCGGTCTCGGGAAGCTGCAACGCTGCACACAGCGCTAGAACTTCGGTATCGGTCATAAGCATGGCCAAAGCCTCTGAGGGGTGGCCGGCTGGCCACAGACAAACGGGCCCGTTCCGCCTGTCGGGGAACGGGCGGGAGCACTTGACTTTCAGAGGGGTCGCTCAGATGATCGAAGCCAACGGGAGTTCACATCCGTTGCTTCTCAGAAGGCCTCGCACGGCAATGCGGGGCCTTCGTCATTTGAGCGATGGGGATTCACTCGCTCATGGGAAGGCCCTCCTTCTGGTCACGCGCATGCGAGGGCAACGCGCTCTCCAGCCACGCGCGCACGTCTCGGGTGGCGGCAAACCAGCCGCGCCGCCCTGGCAGGCGGAACATTTCGATTTCCAGTCGACCTGAAGCACGGGCCTTGCCCAGCGCCTCCCGGGTCGGGAAGCCCATTACACGCGCAGCGTCTGCGGCCGAAATGATCGGGCTATCTGGAAGATAGAGGGAGAGTTCTGAGCTGGTCGACTTCGCGGGCTTGTGCACGGTGTCTCCTGCCTAGATCGCATCTGGGACGGCCGGTAACGGCCTCTCCAGTTTGCGATTGGACACTGGCATAGCCGCGGGCTAAGCGCAAGCTATACTTGTTCGTAACCCATTGATCCTAAAGATATATTTATATCGCTTCGGCGTGCGTCCAAGCGCTGCAGGTGGGACAATAGATGTCTCCAATCAGGCGCTTAGAGCGGGAGGTCGGCGATGGATGACACACCGGACAGGAGCAACGTGGTCGACTTGATGCCGCGCATCAAGAAGACCTACGACCCCTCCAGGATCAAGGTCCTTCTAGACCTCGAACCCGTCCGCAAGCGGTCAAACCTGACGGTGCTCGGTGGCGAATGCCTGACGTCCTCACAGATCCAGGAGCTCCTTCGCTTCGCGGAGCGGGACGAAACGATCTGGGCGATCGCGCTGCTCGACAACTCCGCGAACAAGACGCTTTTGTTCCGGGACTGGTATCCCCCTGAATACCTCTGGTGAGGCCTCGAGAGCACCTGATCTCCCTGCTCTAGCAAGCTCGGAGGGATTCGTAAGTCGACCGGCCTCGCATCGCTGCTGCTTGGTCCCCTCGTGGCGTAAAGGGGGGCCGAGGAGGGGTTTCACGCCCCTCTTGTCCGGGGCGCCCGTGGGAGCTAATGTCCGGCTTCGTCCTAGGGACGAGATGCGCTTGCTAGGGGGCTAGCTCAAGCGCGCCAAGGAGCCCACCCGCGACGGGTGCGCAAAGGTGATGGGGACAACTTGATGAAGCACGGTGATGCTCCGGCCAAGCGGCCGGTCTTTGGTGCGTCTGCGCTAGTTGCGTGGACCCTCGCCATTGCAGGCATGGGCATGGCAACCCAGGCCTTGGCGCAGCAGCAGCCCATTCTTCCGTATCAGGAGTACGACAAGCGCATCCGCTCCGCCGAGATGGCGGGGGCGCTTAAGTCCGACCTCTTTGGCGACAGCGTCAGCCTTTACAACGGCGCTACGGACTTCTCAGTAGTCGACATCGATGTACCGGGAAACAACGCGCTCCCAGTGCAGCTACGCCGTCGCCTACAGCTGCAGCAGCGCAGGATGGCCTACCGACCGTTGGGCGGATTCGGGGACTGGGACATCGACGTCCCTTACATCCATGGAACCTTCGACTCCCAGTACAAATGGAACTCAGGAAGCGGGGACCTGACCAACCGGTGCTCCCAGCCTTGGTATCCGCGAACCGTTTTGCCATTCCGAATTGAAGACATTTGGGCCGGCAATCACCTTCATCTCCCGGGGTCCGGCGATCGAGAGGTGCTGCGCCGTACCGACGCGACGGTTCCCAGCGACGGGAGCTCGTATCCATGGAGTGCAGCCGGGTTCGTGGCAATCCGGTGCGTAGCGGCCTCTGGCTACAACGGGGAAGGCTTTGAAGCGGTTACGACGGACGGCACCACGTACACCTTTGACGTTGGCGTCGAGCGGAGTGCGGGCGCCATAAGCAAGGGCTCCATGCGTACGCGCACGACTGTCTACCTGATGGCCAGCCAGGTCACCGACCGCCACGGGAACTGGGTCAAATACAACTACAGCGGTGGTCTCTTACAGAGCATCTCCTCCAACGACGGCCGTTCCATAACCCTGCAGTACTCGGGGGGACACATCAGCGCGGCCACGGTGAATGGCCGCACATGGCAGTACGCCTATGCGCCCTATGGATCCTCGGGTGTCTACACATCCCGGTTGATTGAGGTCGTCCAGCCCGACAGCTCAACGTGGACGTATTCGTACAACAGCGCACTCGATCCGCAGTACGTCCCGCTGGACATTCCCGCGGACAATCGCTGCCTGGAGCACCCGGTCGCGACCGATGACTTCACGCTTACCGTCAAGCACCCATCCAATGCGGTCGGAACGTTTGACTTCGGTCTGCGCAGGCACCGTCGAAGCGGAACGCCAGAGAATGCATGTGTCGTCGACAATCCGACGTACCCACAGACGTACCGACTGGCTACGCCGGACTACTTCGACGTTTACAGCCTCAAGAAGAAGACCGTAAGCGGCCCTGGGCTGTCGCCCCTCGTCTGGCAGTACTCGTATGACAATGTTCCCAGCCAGCGGACCTCGGGACTCGTACCATGCCTGTCATGCCAGCAGTCAAAAACCAACGTTGTTCTTGAGCCGGATGGCAGCTGGAAAGAATTCGACTATGGCGTGCTCTACGCGCTGAATGACGGCCGCCTGCTTGAGACGCGCACATACTCTTCTGCCGGAAGCGAGCTCGAGTCGAATACCAATCAATACGTGACCGAGTCAGAAGCGGCCAACATGCCGTTTCCCGACATCTATGGCACCTCCTGGAGCGGGGGTGACCCGTCGAATACGCGTATCCGGCCTGTAAAGACCACGACGGTTCAACGCGGACCCCTGACCTTTACGAACAATGTGACGCTGTTCGATGAGTTCGCGCGATCCGTGACGGTAGTCAAGTCGAGCTCGCAGGGTTACACCCGTACCGACGGGGCAACCTATAGCGACGACCTCGCTGACTGGATCTTGGGACAGCCCGCCACAACTACCGTCAACGGAGTCCAAGAGTCGCGGACTGACTACGACACCAGTGCGCGTCCGATCCGCCAGTACATGTTCGGACAGCTTCGCCAGACGCTGACGTATAACAGCGACGGCACGGTGGCTACGGTCAAGGACGGTAGAAACAACGTCACGACCCTCTCTTCGTGGAAGCGAGGCGTCCCCCAAGCGATCAGCTACGCTGACGGCACAACCGAGTCGGCCGTTGTCGATAACAACGGGTGGATCACAAGGACGACGAACGAAGCCGGGTTTGCCACCAACTATGGCTACGACGCGATGGGACGCATCGCGTCCATCACGCATCCAACCGGGGACAGTACCGCTTGGAACGTAACGCAGCAGACCTTTGCACCTGCAGCTGCAAGTGCCTACGGAATTCCAGCGGGCCATTGGCGGCAGACCATCAGCACGGGTAACGCGCGGACGATCCGCTATTTCGACGCCCTCTGGCGCCCTCTCCTGGTGCGCGAGTACGACACGGCCAGCGCTGCGGCAACGCAGCGACTCACGCGTCACACGTATGACCATGAAGGACGAACCACCTTTTCGTCCTATCCTGTGGCGAGTGCGACAAGCCTTGCAGGAATTACCGTCGGCACCACGACCACCTTCGACGTCTTGGGACGTACGCGCAAGATCGTCCAAGCTTCGGAGCTAGGTCCCCTCACAACAACGATCAACTACGAGTCGACCAACGGCTATAAGATCGCGACCAATCCCCGCGGCAAAGTCACACGCACCTGGTACAAGGCTTTTGATGTTCCCACCGAAGACTGGCCCGTCGCCATCACCTACCCGGGTGGACGGACAGACATTGAGCGCGATGCCTGGGGTAAGGCCCGCAGCATTACACGCTCTGATATGTCGGGCACTTCAGCAGTCACGCGTCACTACATCTATGACAGCCGGCAACAGCTATGCAAGACAGTCGAGCCTGAAACGCTCAGCACTGTCCTGGGCTACGACGCCGCTGGCAATCTGAGCTGGAGCGCTTCGGGACAGAACTATCCCGCCTTGGCGTGCGAGTCTAGCGTACCTAGCGGCATCAAGATCACGCGCACGTACGACGCGCGTAATCGGGTTCAGACCCTGACATTTCCGGATGGAAACGGAAACCAGACCTGGGGCTACACACCTGATGGCTTGCCCCAACAGGTCGTCACCTACAACGACGGCGGCACGTCGTCTGTAACGAATGCGTATACATATAACCGGCGGCGCTTGCTTGCCAGCGAGACCATGACGCCACTGGGCCAGACGGCCTGGTCAATCGGGTATCAGTACAACCCGAACGGCCACTTGGCCTCGCTCCAGTACCCGGGTGGCTTGGTGCTGGACCACGCACCGAACGCGTTGGGCCAACAAACACGCGCGGGCAGCTACGCGACCAACGTTTCGTATTTTCCGAACGGCGCCATCAAGCAGTTCACATACGGCAATGGAATTGTCCACACGTTGACTCAGAACACCCGTGGCCTGCCCGAACGCAGCCGTGATGCGTACGGCTCGACAGCCTTCCACGATGACAGCATGGACTACGACCAGAATGGCAACGTCCTTGCGATCAGCGATGGACTGCCTGGGGCCCGAGGCAATCGCGACCTGTCCTACGATGGACTTGATCGTCTGACTGCAGCCAACTCGCCTATGTTCGGGCAGGCCAGTTACAGCTACGACGCGCTCGACAACCTGCGAACCGTCTCCGTTGCCGGACGCAACCACACGTACGAATACGACAGCCGCCAGCAGCTGACAAACGTCAGGAATTCAAGCGGCGCGACGGTTATCGGGCTGGGCTACGACGCCCAAGGCAACTTGGCGAACAAGAATGGCGCGGAGTTCGACTTTGACCTTGGCAATCGGCTGCGACAGGCGGTGGGCATCGAAACCTATCGCTATGACGCTCACGGGCGCCGGTTCGAAGCCGACCACCCTGCGCTGGGAAGCATTCGCTCGATGTATGGGCAGGATGGTGTACTGCGATACCAGCGCGATCTGCGCAAAGGTAAGGCCACCAGCTATGTGATGCTTGGCTCAAGCCTGGTCGCGGAGGTCCAAGACACGTTCGCTCCCGGCACGCCTGTGCTGACAGTGCCCAGCTACAGCGCCAACGGCGCATACCAGGTCCAGTGGACCGCGACGCCCTCCAGCACGCGCTATGAGTTGCAGGAGTCCACTAATGGCGGCACATGGCAAGGGTCGTACTCTGGAACGTCCACCAGCCGGTCGCTTACCGGAAAATCCAGTGCCGAATACCGGTACCGCGTCCGCGCGTGCAACACATCGGACTGCAGTGGCTGGAGCGCGATTCACGCCATCACGGTCGAGCTCCCTCCGAGTTCTGCGCCCGTTGTCACCCTGCCCTCGACGGCGCCCAATGGCGGTTTCACAGCCTCCTGGACGGTGGCGCCGGGTTCAACCGAGTACGTACTACAGGAGAGCGCGAACTCCGGCGCATGGTCGACGATCTATACGGGGGCTTCGCTAAGTCGTGTATTCAGCGGAAAGGCGGCGGGTTCGTACGCCTACCGCGTCAAGGGATGCAACCCGGCGGGCTGCGGCCCGCTGTCGACGACTAAGTCAGTCCAATCCATCTATGCCCCGAGTTCGGGCCCGTCACTAACGCTGGCATCGCAAAGTCTTACCGGCGCATACGTCGTGAGTTGGGCTGGGGTTGCGACAGCAGCCAGTTACCAGTTGGAGCAACGAGTGGGAAGCGGGAGCTGGACGCTGCTGCAAAGCGGCACCGCTTTGTCTCGGAGCGTCTCAGGTGCTGCGGCAGGTCAGTACAGCTATCGCGTCAAGGCTTGTAACGACGCAGGTTGCGGCCCTCTGTCTGCGGCGAAGACCATCCTCGTCACGCTCAAGCCGACGGCAGTACCCACGCTGACGGTCCCGGCGCAAGGTTTGAACGGCAGCTACAGCATCAGCTGGACGTCGGTCGCAACCGCTACCACGTACCAACTGCAAGAAAGGATCGGTAGCGGTGCTTGGACCAACATCCAGAACACGTCCTCCAGAAGCCGCGGGTTCTCAGGGCGGGCCGCCGGCACGTATTCCTATCGCGTGCGGGGCTGCAATATCGCGGGGTGTGCGTCTTTCTCCGCGATCAAGGCAACAACTGTGATCTTGCCGCCACCGGTTCCATCGATCACGCAGGCGCACAAGGTTTTGATGATCAACACACCTGGCACCCTGCAGACCTGCACGGTGCGATGGACCAGCGCCACTGGGGCTAATGAGTACCAATTGCAGGCGGTTGGAGGGAGCACGCTTTACACCGGCCCTGAAACATCAGTGAGCTCCGGTCCTTATTCAGCACAGTACTGTGCACCGAGTTACGTCGTTCGGAGCTGCAACGTGGCTGGCTGCTCCGCGTGGTCGCCACCTCGAACGCAGACCGTTGAAACGATCGATTACGGCGGAGGGGACCCGCTATGAAGATGCGCTGGATTTTCGGGCTTCTGGCCCTGCTAACTCTCCCTGCACACGCGCAGCAGTCCGTCAGGTACATCCACACTGACGGCTTGGGCAGCGTCGTGGCGGTGACGGATGGCAGCCGCAACGTGATCGAGCGGAGGGAGTACGAGCCATTTGGCGCGCAACTGACGCCAGCCGTTCAGGACGGGCCGGGTTATACCGGCCATGTGCAGGATGCGGCTACGGGGCTGACTTATATGCAGCAGCGCTATTACGACCCGAGAATTGGTCGTTTCGTGACTGTGGACCCGGTGTCAGCTCGCCCTGAAGGTGACAATTTCAATCGGTACAACTATGCCTTCAACAACCCGTATAGATTTACTGACCCGGATGGGAGAGAGGGCGCGGCAGTAACCGCGAAGATAACCGGTCAGTGCGATCACTGTCTCGGAAATGGCCCACCACCTGAAGGGAGCGCTAGCGTTCTCGCAGCTGCGGGCACGGTTGTGGTTGGTGGACTCTTTGCACCTCAAACGCTTGTCGGTGTAATTCGATTTCTTGGCCGGGACGGAATAGCGGATAGCCCGGTTGTTGCCGGCATCTCCGTGGGTCGAAATCCAGGAGAGGCCCGTGCTGCGCTTGAAGCTGCAGGTCACGGTGGCCGGCGAATCTCCAATGATGCAGGCACGGAGACCGGCACGCTACACAACATCCGAGACATGAAGATGGATGTCAGAGTGATGGACGGAGGGCCCAAACATCCGGCCCGTATTGTTACCACTCGAGAAGGAACTCGACAGCCCGTCAATCCCGCGAATGGAAGGAACTTCGGTAATATCCCGCGAGGTGAGCAGCGTACAGGCAGTCACATAGTTTTCAGGGAGCGTAAAAAATGAGCCGCATACCTACCAAAAGCGCTTATTGCGCGGCCGATATTCTGCACTCATTGCTTGTTAATTCGCAATTGGACCAGATTATTGCATATAGCATTCAAGTGACCCTGAGATTTATTGCGGATGGTTCCAGCGGGGGATTCCATTACGTCAATCTCCACCTGCTGTGTGACGCGATAGTCAAAAAAGGAACTGCGCTCCCAGCGCTTTGCCCCTCGTCAAACGAAAGGGGCATGTTTCTTAAGCACGCCCACCCTCTTATTGGCGAGTATGTCAGAGATGTTAAGTTGGAATCTAACGGCGACTTAATATTAGCAGCCGGGAATTCTACGATCGAACTTATTCACTTGGATGATTATCCACCCGATGGCAACTGGGCGTGGAAAGTTGAACGAGAGGACGTAAGTGCAGATCGCCCCGGAGGCCCGGTCTATGTAGCCTGCGTCCCCGACCAACCTGAAGTGCTTTTCGTCTGCTCAAGCACTCATCGGACTTCTGAATCCGAAGATTCGTGAAACTACGCTAGGCAATTTTGGTTACTACACTTTGCTGAACATGATGGCCTTATTTGCGGGGTCTTAAGGGCGCTTGCTTAGAGGGGGGCGCCATAACTCTAATGGGATGGCCCGGAAATTGCCTCTGTTAATGATGCGCGAGATTCAGGACCTGCGTCGCCCAAGTTATGCTTAACGAACACCTTGCGTGCCTTTAGCCGTAGATTGGCCGCCTGCAGCGGCGCTCATATCCTCGTGAATGTATTAGGGGGCCTCGGGAGCACCTGATCTGCCTGCTCCCGAAAGCTCCAAGTGATTCGTAAGTCGATTACGCTCTCATCGCCTGCCGCTTGCTCTCTTCGTAGCGCCAACGGGGGCGAGGTGGGGTTTCACGCCCCACTTGTCCGGAGTGCCTGGGGAGCGCTAATGTCCAGCCTCGTCCTAAGGACGAGATGCGCTTGCTAGGGGGCTAGCTCAAGCGCGCCAAGGAGCCCACCCGCGACGGGTGCGCAAAGGTGATGGGGACAACTTGATGAAGCACGGGATTGCTCCGGCCAATCGGCCGGTCTTGGGCGCGTCTGCACTTGTCGCGTGGACTTTCGCCATCGCCGGCATGGGTCTGGCGACCCAGACGGCGCACGCGCAAGAGGCCAAGCAGGTCTGGGAGGAGTACGGCAAGCGCGTAGAGGCCAGTGGCAAGGTCAACGCATTGGGTCCTGACCTCTTCGGTGACCAGGTCAGCCTGTCCAACGGTGCGCTGTCGTTCTCTGTGACCGACGTAGCGGTGCCAGGCAACAACGCGTTGCCGGTGGCCTTCACGCGCACGTTCTCCGTCCGCGGCCGCGAAGGCTCCCATCTCTACAACGACTTCCCATTGGCTGACTGGGAGATCGACCTCCCCAACATCAGCGGCGTATTCGCGCCTGACTGGATCAGTGGCGCGGTAGCGACTCCGTACAAGCGGTGCTCCGTCACCACGGTCGGCGCCGCGCGCCCACCCGCCGTGTGGGTAGGGACCAACAACCGGTTCGAGCCTTTCGAGTTCTGGCAGGGTCATCAGATGAGCCTGCCCACCGGTGGCGGCGAGATGATGCTGCTGGCCGCTGGTGCCCCCAAGCCCACTACAGGCGGGCCCTACTACTGGGTGACCGCCGACCAGACCCGCGTGTCGTGCCTTTCGGCGATCAAGAACTGGTCAGGCGGTGGCGAAGGCTTCCTCGCGGTGGCCCCTGATGGAACCAAGTACTGGTTCGACTGGATGGCCCAGTACCTGGAGCCGCAGATCAAGAGCAGCACGATCATCGGCGATCCCGGCAACACCGAGCAGATCGACTACCAGCACGCCCGCCGCCGCAACGTGCTGTACCCGACCCGGGTCGAAGATCGCTTCGGAAACTGGGTGACGTACACCTACACGAATGCGCGCACCGCACCCGTCAAGCTGACCAAGATCCTGTCCAGCGACGGGCGCCAGATCGATGTCGGTTATGACACCCAGGGCAGGGTGGCTTCGGTATCGACAGACACGCGCACATGGCAGTACCAGTACGCTGCGGCCGGCAGCGTGGATCACACCCTCCGGACGGTCATCCAGCCCGACCAGTCGCAGTGGACGATCAACTTCACGGGGCTCCTGAGTGCCCGGGTGAAGTACCAGGAGGGACCGCCCGGGGAACCATGGCGGTCATGTACGCGACAACCCGATCTGGTAACCCCAACCACCTTCAGTGGCTCTGTCACGCACCCCTCGGGGGCTACGGGACAGTTCCAGGTGGATGTCCAGCACCAGGGGCGGACCAATGTGCCCGTCAATTGCACGAACTTCACGTCCCCCTATAACGACGTCACTGACGACCTGCCTTTCTGGCCGATTTCGCACCACAGCCTCGCGTTGACGCAGAAGACCGTCTCCGGACCGGGGCTCCCCACCCGTACGTGGTCCTACGGGTACCAGTCACCCGCCACGTTCTTCTACCCAAGCGGAAGTTCGCTTCACCCAGTCTGCCCCGTCGACAAGGACTGCAGCATTCCGCAGTGCACCTCGGATGATTGCGCCGGGTCATCGGTGACCACGGTGACCGATCCTGCCGGCCATTGGGTGCGCTATCACCACGGCAACAGCTACCGCTACAACGAGGGCAAGTTGCTGAAGGTCGAAGTGGGGACCGGTTCTTCCACGGTCCTGCGCAGCACCCAGCACACCTACGATCTGAGCCAGGTCGACAAGGCCTACCCCGCGAAGTGGGGCACGAGCCCACGCATGAACGGGGAAGGCTTCACCTCCGAGTACCACAGGCCGACGGTAGCGCGCTCTATCGTGCAGGGCGGCGCAACGTTCTCGCGGACCATTTCGCAGCTCGACGAGTTTGCGAACCCGGTCAATGTCACGCGGGCCAGCACGCTCGTGAACAACCCCGCTCGGACGGAAGTCACGGCCTACCACCACAACCTTTCAAAGTGGGTACTCGGGCAGGTGGCGTCGGTGACCAAGACCGCACCGGGCGCGAGCCAGGTGATGAGCTCTGCCACCTACCATTCCACTTATGCGTTGCCCAGCACGATTTCCAGTTTCGGAAAGCTCGTGCAGTCACTTACGTACAACGCCGACGGAACGGTCGCCACGGTCAAGGACGGCAACAACAACGTCACCACGCTGGGCAGCTGGTACCGCGGTGTTCCGCGGTCGATCGGCTACGAAGACGGATCATCGGTCTCTGCTGTCGTCAGCCCGGCGGGCTGGGTGACGCGCGCAACTGACGAGAACGGCTACGCACACAATTACACCTACGATCAGATGGGGCGCTTGGCGACCATTGCCTATCCAGCCAATGACGATGTGGCGTGGAGCAGCACCGTGCAGTCGTTCGAGCAGGTGGCAGCCAGCGAGTACGGCATTGCAGGCGGACACTGGCGTCAAACGGTCCGCACCGGCAATGGCTTCAAGATCAATTATTACGACGCACTGTGGCAGCCCCTGCTCACGCGTGAATACGACCACGGAGACGTCGCCGGTACGCAGCGATTCCAGCGCTTCGCCTACGATCACAACGGTCGGGTAGTGTTTGCGTCCTACCCCAGCACCAGCAGCAGTCCGACGACTGGCTCCTGGTCGGAGTTCGATGCGCTGGGGCGTCCCACCTCGGCATCGCAAGACTCGGAGCTGGGCTTGCTCAGCACGATAAGCCAATACCTGACGGGCTTCCGGAGCCGTGTCACGGACCCGCGAGGGAAGATTACGGAAACGCGCTTCTGGGCTCTGGATGAGCCTGCTACGGACCGACCCGAGCTTGTTGTATCCCCAGAGGGCCAGTACAACTACATCGGCCGCGATGCCTTCGGGAAACCCACGTACATCGTCCGCCGCGATGCACCGGGATCGATGTCAGCGCGTCGCAGCTACGTTTATGACGCCGCCCAGCAGCTGTGCAAGACGATCGAGCCCGAAACCGGCAGCACCGTCATGGCCTACGACGCTGCGGGCAACCTGTCGTGGAGCGCGTCCGGCCTCAGCCTGCCATCGACAACCGCCTGCGACCACGCCAGCGTGGCCACCGCTGCCCGCATTGGCCGGACGTACGACGGGCGCAATCGACTCCGCACGCTGACGTTCCCCGATGGCAACGGTGACCAGGTCTGGCAGTACACACCGGACGGGCTGCCGGAGCAGGTCACCACCCTCAACGAGGATGGCGAGGCGGCCGTGGTCAACCACTACACCTACAACAAGCGTCGCCTGATAACAGGTGAATCGCTGGTGCAGCCCGACATCGCCAGCCTGGCCTTGGGGTACGCGTACACCACCAACGGCCATCTCTACAGCCACACCTATCCGTCAGGCACGACGGTCGACTACCTGCCCAATGCCCTGGGGCAGCCCCGCCGGGCCGGCAGCTACGCCAGCAGCGTCAGCTACTTCCCCAACGGCGCGATGAAGCAGTTCACCTACGGCAACGGCATCGTCCACACCTTGCAGCAGAACGCGCGCGGCCTGCCCGAGCGCAGTCGGGACGCTTACGGCGCCACCGCGTTCCTGGACGACAGCGTGGACTACGACGCCACCGGCAATGTCCTTGCAATCAGCGACGGACTGCCTGGCGCTCGCGGCAACCGCGATATGACCTACGACGGCCTTGGCCGCCTGGAGACCGCATCCTCTGCCATGTTCGGTAACGCCAGCTACAGCTACGACGTGCTGGACAACCTGCGCACGGTCAACGTGGCCGGCCGGAATCACGTGTACGACTACAACAACAAGAACCAGCTGACCAACGTGATTACCACGGCCGGGGCTACCGTTATCGGCCTGGGCTACGACCCTCAGGGGAACCTGGAGAACAAGAACGGTGTGACCCACCGGTTTGACCACGGCAACCGCCTGCGCGAAGTCGAGGGGCGCGAAACCTACCGATACGACGCCCACGGCCGCCGGGTATCCGCCACCCATGCCAACGGCGACATCTACTCGATGTACGGGCAGGACGGCGTGCTGCGCCACCAGGAAGACCATCGCACTGGCAAGGCCACCGATCATGTCTACCTCAACGGCAGCCTGGTGGCGCAGGTCAGCGGTGCCGTTCCGCTGGGCGCCCCTGCCCTGACGGTGCCGTCCTACAGCAGCACCGGCAGCTACAACGTCAGCTGGAGCGCGTCGCACCAGGCCACCAAGTATCAGTTGCACGAGAGCGCCAATGGCGCGCAGTGGACCCTGATCCACAATGCGGCAGGCACCAGCACGGCGCTTTCGGGCAAGGGTTCCGGCAGCTACAGCTACCGGGTACGCGCGTGCTCCACGAGCGCCTGCGGCCGCTGGAGCGCCATTGGCGCGATTTCGATCCAACTGCCGCCGGCGTCCCCGCCCGAACTCACCGTCCCCTCGACGGGGCTCAACGGCGCCTATGCGGTCAGCTGGACGGCCGCGGCCGCAGCGGATCGCTACCAGCTCGACGAAAGCCTCAACGGCGGCGCATGGGCGCAGATATACGAGGGCGCTGCCCTAAGCGCGTCGCTGTCCGGAAAACCTGCGGGCACCCATGACTACCGCGTCCGCGCCTGTAACGACGGTGGCTGCAGCGCCGCGTCGGCAAGTGCATCCACCACCGTGATCTTCCCCCCTCCGGCGCCCTCCGCGACGGTGCCCGCCAGCAGCCTGACGGGCAGCTACACCGTGAGCTGGTCCGCCGTGGCGGGAACGGATTACTACCAGTTGCAGGAGCGCGTCGCCGGCGGCTCCTGGGCGCAGATCCACAACGACCCGGCCACGAGCAAGGCGGTCTCGGGCAAGACCACGGGTACTTATGAGTACCGCGCCCGTGGGTGCAATGACGCCGGGTGCAGTGCCTACGGCGCGGTCGACAGCATCGCGGTCACCCGCCCGCCGACGGCTGCGCCGGCGGTAACGGTCCCCGCCACCAACACCAGCGGGGCTTTCACGGTCACGTGGACATCCACGGCCAACACGACCGCCTACCGGCTGGTGGAGCGATTCAATGGCGGCAGCTGGACGGAGATCCACAACGCCTCGAGCCGCAGCAAGGCGGTCTCGGGCAAGGTCACGGGGCTTTACGAGTACCGGGCGCGCAGTTGCAATGCTGCCGGCTGTGGGAGCTACGGCGCCATCAAGGGCGTACAGGTCACGCGGCCGCCGACGGCGGCACCCTCCCTGACCGTCCCCGCGACCAACCAGGGTGGCAGCTATACCGTCAGCTGGACGGGCGTGGCCACGTCAACCAAGTACCAGCTGCAGGAGCGCAAGTCCGGCGGCACGTTCGCCACCATCCATGACGCGGCTGGCACGAGCGAAGCGGTGACGGGTCGCTCGGTCGGTACGTGGGAGTACCGCGTGCGCGGCTGCAATGTCGCCGGATGCGGTCCGTTCTCGGCGCTCAAGGCGGTATCGATTACCGCGCCCCCGTTGCCGGTCCCGACGGGATTGATGGTCCAGCAGCCCACCAACTACTCCTGCCGGGTGACCTGGAACACCGTGTCGGGGGCCACGCGCTACGAACTGCGTACGGGCACGGCCACCATCCACTCCGGCACCGGCACGCTCTATACGTTCGACGCGGCGTGTTTCAGCCAGGGCTACTCCGTGCGCGCATGCAACAGCTACGTATGCTCGAACTGGTCGGCGGTGACGCGACCGGAAGTCGGGTTCCCGGTGATGATGCAGGCCACTGGGGACGCGGACGCCGGGGAGCCCGATGACGTCGCCGAATCAGCCGATCAGGAAGACGCGGCAACGGATCCGGAGTCGACCGCGCCGGAACAGGATGATGAGACCGGGGGTGAACAATGATCATCAGGATGATGCTGGCGCTGCTTTGCGCCATGGCACTGCCCACACACGCCCAGACGGTGCGATACATCCACACCGACGGCCTGGGCAGCGTCGTGGCAGTGACGGATGCCAGCCGCAATGTGATCGAGCGCCGGGAGTACGAGCCATTCGGCGCGCAGCTAACGCCAGCCGTTTATGGCGGGCCAGGTTATACCGGACATGTGCAGGATGCGGCTACCGGGCTGACGTATATGCAGCAGCGATACTACGATCCAACCATCGGTAGGTTCCTCAGCGTTGATCCAATCGCCGCTGATAGCAACACAGGTGCCAACTTCAATCGATATAAGTACGCCGCCAATAACCCATATCGATTTATCGATCCGGATGGACGCGCCGATTGGGACATGTTCTTCGATTCGTTCAAGGTCGAAGTGTCAGGTGGAATGGGCCTTCAAGCAAAAGTGAAGATAGGTCCCGTCAAAGCGTCTCTAGGGTTAGGCGATGCGTCTTTTGGCGGCGGCGCGACTCTCTCCGATACCTATGCGTTTCAAGAAGTAGCCGGCCCCTCAATGGCCGTCGAAGGCGGTAGGTTTGGACTCGGCTACAAGGGTTCCCTAGAGCGGTCAGAGCAAGGCCGCAATGGCCTAATTTACAGCGAGAAAAGTTCAAAGGGCGGCTGGATGGCGGGTTTCAAGAGCGCAGATCTGGAGGTTGACGAAGATGGCACTAATGGCGAGATATCCGGAACCTTTAGTGCGGCGGTAATTCGTGTGAAGGGCTCCATAGATTTTGGCAAGGCAATTGATGCATTGAGAAGCGATCCTGCAAGCAAGTCGGGAAATAGTGGCTTTCAAGGCGTCTATCGAGTGGAAGGAAGAATTGACTCAAAGCGTTTGGACAGAGCGCTATCGAAATAGCGACCTAAGTATTGACTGGACCGGAGATAAAAAATGAAGCGCTCTGTTGATTTGCTTAATAGCGAACATCGTTTTGTATCTGCACTAGCTTCTGTCTCATTATTGAGCTTGATCGTGGCTTTGCTCGTAATTGGTGTATTTAGCATCGCCTTAAATGGTGAGCAACCGACCTCGGATCATGTGCTGAATAAAGTTATTGCGGCGCTGCTCGGGATCACCTTGATCTTCTCAATGGCAGCAATGTTCTTAGGAAGTTTCTTCGTGGTTCGAGCGCGAAACAATCTTTGCGATTGGGGCTCGTTTATTGCGATCGCCTGGCTAATTCCATATATCGGAATCTCAGTTTATTTAGGGGGAGCCAACCTCTTGAGAGCTTGGAAGAACGCCAAGTCCGCGTGACATTTCGTTGATGCGATCAAACGGGGCGGAAATACTCGAGCCGCCTCCTAAAAAGAAGCCCGGCATCCGACGGACTCAACCTTGGCTTGCCGAGGCGATTCCAAGCGGCTGGTGGAAGTAGCGCGGCCCTACTTCTGGGAGCTCAGCGTGGGAGCCGACCGAGGTGCCGCTGGGGTCACCGAGGAGTTCGACTCTTCCACCGGCAAGCCGCGCACTAGGGTTCTGTAACACCGCCGCCGTGCTAGCGCTCAGGTCGGGTCGGCGAGGCCGACCACGTTGTAGAACGGCGCTTGTCCGGCCGCGCTGAGGTCATAGACGGCGCGCTCGCCGCGCAGGGAGCGATCTAGCACTGATCGTCGATTAGATCGGCGGCATCGGTCATGGCGCGCCTCTTCACTGGCCCGCTGTTGCAGGTCGATAGAGCATCTGCATTACGAACCGCTGCTGGGACTTAGGCGGCTAGCTGATGTGTTTGAGCTGCTGTTGGGGCTTCGGCGCTGGCCCACGCCTGCGAGTGGAACGGGCGGTTAGACGCCGATCAGGTCTTCGGCGGTGACGTTGAGCATGCGTGCTAGCAGAGGCAAGAAAAACCAAGGGGTCAGAGTCTGATTTCTCTACTTAAAGTACTAGTCAGAAGCAGCGCGGCGAAGTGACCACGATGCACACCTAATCATCGGAGTTCCGCTGCGGATATGCCCGATGCGGCCGGTAGGATTGCCTGGCCTGCGGATTAACGCAATTAACGGGATCAGGTTCATTTTCTTGCAACTGACTCAGCAGCGATTTTCGCAATGCACCTAGATCAATTCGAGCTTCCCTGCGGCAATCCCCGGTGCGGTCATTGGTCTTACCCGGGCTGCCGTGTGATGAAAAAGGCCCGCTTGATGCGGGCCTTTGTTGTTCGCGAGGGTCGAGGTGCGTGCGCTTATGCCGCTAGCTCCTCTGCATAACAAGCTCCCTGTCGGATTGACCCCTTAAATGAGGCCCTTATTTCGCCAGCTCAGTCTGCCGTTCAGGCCGCGCTTGGAGGGCAACGGCCAAATTATGCTTGCAATCAGCGGCCATATTTTTCTTTAACGAACAGCCTACCCGGCCGGCCCGAGGATCGCGAGCTACCGTCCCGCGATCAGTGCGAGCGCGACCATCAGCAGGAACGCCGCGAACACCCGACGCAACGCGTCGCCCGACAGGCGGTGCGCCAGCCGGGTGCCCCACGGCGCGGCCAGCACCGAGGCCATGGCGACGCCGATGGCGGCCGGCAGGTAGACGTAGCCGACCGCGTGTTCGGGCAGCGCGCCGGGCGGGGCGTGAAACGCATAACCGACGGCGCTGGCAAAGCCAATCGCGATGCCGCAGGCCGACGACGTGCCGACCGCTCGCACCGGCGCGACCCCGCGCCAGACCAGCAGCGGCACCGTCATGCTGCCGCCGCCGATGCCGACCACCGCCGACACCGCACCGATGCCGGTGCCGGCCGCGGTCATCGGCCAGCCACGGGGTGTCGGGGCGAGGTCGTCGCCCGCGCCGCGACGTGCGCCGCGCAGCAGTTGCACCGCCGCCAGCAGGCAGTACCCCGCCACGATCCAGCGCAACACATCGCCGTCGATCCGTACCGCCACGAAGCTGCCGAGCCAACCGCCCAGCAGCAGGCCCGGCACCATCCACGCCACGGTCGGCCACAACACACTGCCGCGGCTGGCATGCGCGCGGGCCGACGCCGCCGCCGTCAGCACGATGCTCGCCAGGGAGCTGGCCAGCGCCGCGTGCATTGCCGCATCGGCCGGCACGCCCAGGGTCGGCAGCAACCAGGCCAGGGCCGCCACCAGCACCAGCCCGCCGCCCACGCCGAGCAGGCCCGCCAATACCCCGGCAACCGCGCCCAGCACCAGGAACATGCCCCACTGCGCCGCCAGCGACGCCCACTCCGGACCCATCGTCAAACCCGTCTCCCATGCTTCATTGCGGCGCTCTCGGGGCGCCCATCCGACCCCACCGGCGCTTCATATTCGCGCGGTTATAGTCGGCCGATGCCTGCCTCCCGCCCCCTCCCCATCCTAATCGCCGCGCTGGCCACGGCCTTTGCCACCAGCGCCTGCGCCCAGTCACCCGCACCCGAGCGCGCCACCTCGCCGCCTGCGGCAAGCCCCACACCGCCGCCGTTGAAATCGTCGATGCAGCCGCTGGCCGACCCGCGGCTGGGCCGGGTGCGCTCGGCGCTTGAAGCGGCCGAGCGCGGGGGCTTCGAAGCGAGTCAGTACGGCGACCTCGCCGACCATCCGCTGTACGGCTGGATCGAGCTGGCCGACCTGCGCCGCAACATCGACACGTTGCCCGCCAGCCGCGCGCAGGCGTTCCTGCAGCGCTACCGCGGACAGGCCGTGGCGGATGCGTTCCGCGAAAGCTGGCTGGTGTCGCGCGCCCGCACCGACGACTGGTCCGGCTACCTCGCCGCGTGGGATCCGTCTGTGGACGACACCGCGCTGCGATGCCACGCGCTCAACGCGCAGCAGGTTCTCGGCCGCACCGGTGCCGACTGGACGGCGCAGGCGCAGGCGATCTGGCGCAGCAGCGGCGCCTCGCTGCCCAATGCGTGCGACCCGGTGTTCGCTGCGCTCGAACGCAGCGGCGGCCTGACCCCGGCGCTGCGCTGGGAGCGC
Source organism: Lysobacterales bacterium RIFOXYA1_FULL_69_10 (assembly GCA_001830245.1). Lineage (GTDB taxonomy): Bacteria > Pseudomonadota > Gammaproteobacteria > Xanthomonadales > Xanthomonadaceae > Lysobacter_C. The sequence goes on from MIDV01000058.1 coordinate 40,460, forward strand.
TTCGACAAGGCCGTCGCCGAATGGCAACCGGGCGTGATGCGCAGCATCGCCCAAGGGCTGCCGGAGTCCGAGCGCGCGTTGGCCAACGACTACGCCGCTTTCCTCGACGCCGTGCACCCGCGCGCGCTCAACTGGCCCAAGATCGAGCGCAGCCGCCTGGTCGCCTCGCACGGCCTGGCCAAACTGGGCAAGGACGACCCGGGGCGCGCCGAGTCGCTGCTGGCGCAGCATGCGCAGGCGCTGGGCTTCACCGAGGCCGACCGTGGCCGGGCGATGTACCAGATCGCGCTCTGGACGGTGGCCTCGTACCTGCCGGACTCCGCGCGCCGCCTCAACCTCGTGCCGGAGACCAGTTACGACGAGCGCCTGCACGAGTGGCGCGTGCGCGAGGCGATGGCGCGGTCGGACTGGCCCGCCGCGCTCGCCGCGATCCGCAAGATGGACGCCAAGCAGCGCAGCGATTCGCGCTGGCAGTACTTCGAAGCGCGACTGGCGGAACTGACGGGTGACAGGGCCGCGGCCGACCGCCTGTACCGTGCCGCCGCGCGCCAGCCCGAGTTCCACGGGTTCCTGGCCGCCGACCGCCTGGATGCGCCCTATGCGCTCTGCCCCTGGCAGCTGGAGGCGACGCCGGCCGAGCGCGCAGCCGTATCCAAGGACCCGGCAATCGTGCGGTCGATGTCGCTGCACCGGATCGAGCGCCACGGCCCGGCGGTGGCCGAATGGGCCGAGGCCATGTCGCGCTTCACCGACGACCAGCGCCGCATCGCGGTGGAGTACGCGCAGGCCAACGGCTGGTACGACCGCGCCGTGTTCGCGCTGGGTCGCGGAGAGCCGGAGGAGTTGCGCCTGTACCACCTGCGCTTCCCGCTGGACCACGCCGCCACCATCCGCCGCGAGTCGGCCAAGTACCGCATCGACCCGGCCTGGGTCGCGGCCGAGATCCGCGCCGAGAGCATCTTCAACCCGCGCGCGCGCTCGCCCGCCGACGCCATGGGCCTGATGCAGGTGCTGCCGTCCACCGGCGCGGCGGTCGCACGCCGCTACGGCATCCCGTACAGCGGCACCTCCAGCCTGTATGACGCCGACACCAACATCGCGCTGGGCACGGCCTACCTGCGCCAGATGATGGACGAGTACGGCGGCCGGCCGTACTGGGCCATCGCCGGCTACAACGCCGGCCCGGCGCCGCTCAACCGCTGGAAGAGCCAGCGCCCGGGGATGGACCCGGACTTCTGGATCGAGACCATCAGCTACAAGGAAACGCGCGAGTACGTGGCGCGCGTGCTGGCCTTCAGCGTGATCTACGACTGGCGCCTGGACGGCGATGCGCTGCGGTTGAGCGACCGCATGCAGGGCCGCATCGAAGGCCCGCGCAAGGGCTTCGCCTGCCCCGCGCCGGCCGCGACGGCAAGCACTTCGGACGCGACCGGCGGCTGACGTGGCGGCGATGCGCCAGCACGTGGTGGTCCTGGGCGGCACCGGCTTCGTCGGCCGCCACCTGGTGCCGCGGCTGCTGGCCGATGGTCACCGCGTCACCGTGCTCAGCCGCGGCATCAGCGACGACGCGCGCGCGCACTTCTCGCGCAACGCCAGCCTGATCGAAGGCGACGTCCATGACGGCACGTTCCTGCGCGCCGTCCTCGATGACGCCGACGCGGTGGTCAACCTGGTCGGCATCCTCAACGAGCGCGGCGACGATGGCAGCGGGTTCCGTCGCGTGTTCGTCGAGCTGGTCGACACCCTCCTCGAAGCGATGCAGGCCAACGGCGTGCGCCGGCTGCTGCAGATGAGCGCGCTGCACGCCGGCGACGGCGAAAGCCACTACCTGCAGGCGCGCGGACAGGCCGAGGCACGGGTGCGCGGGTCCGGGCTGGAGTGGACGCTGCTGCGGCCGTCGGTCATCGCCGGCCCGGGCGATGGCCTGTTCTGCCGGTTCGACGGGCTGCTGAAGTTCATGCCGGTGCTGCCGCTGGGCGGCGCGGAGGCCTGCTTCCAGCCGGTGTGGGTGGGTGACGTGGCCGAGGCCTTCGCGCGCGCGCTGGCCAACCCGGCCAGCATCGGCCAGAGCTTCGACCTGGTCGGCCCCGACCGCTACACGTTGGCGGAGATCGTGCACATGACCGCCGCCGCACGCGGCCGCCATCGCCTGGTGGTGCCGCTGCCGCCGGCGCTGGGCAGGCTGCAGGCGGAGGTCGGTGAGCACCTGCCCGGCAAGCCGATCAGCCGCGACAACTGGCGCTCGCTGCAGCAGGATTCGACCAGCGACCACAACGGGCTGCCGCGGCT
>MIDV01000058.1:42756-47947 GCA_001830245.1 Lysobacterales bacterium RIFOXYA1_FULL_69_10
TTTCCAGCCGCTGCTCGCACCGGGCGAAACCGTGCAGCGCGCGTTCGGCCTGGTGCGCGACCTGATGGTGTTCACCGACCGCCGCCTGATCCTGGTCGACAAGCAGGGCGTCACCGGCCGCCGCACCGAGTACCTCAGCCTGCCCTACCGCAGCATCGCGATGTACTCGCTGGAGACGGCCGGGCATTTCGACCTGGAAGCCGAGCTCAAGCTGTGGGTGTCGGGCCAGCCGCAGCCGCTGGTGCGCAGCCTCGGCCGCAACACCGGCGCCGAGGACATCATCGCCGTGCTCGCCGAGCACGTGCCGCGCTGAGTGATGGACGGCCGAACGCGCGACATGGAGATCTACCTGGTCGGTGGCGCCGTGCGCGACGCCTTGCTCGGCCTGCCGCCGGGCGACCGGGATTTCGTGGTCGTCGGCCAGACACAGGGTGCGATGGAGGCCGCCGGCTTCAAACCGGTGGGCCGCGACTTCCCGGTGTTCCTCCACCCCGACACCGGCGAGGAGCACGCGCTGGCACGGACCGAACGCAAGTCCGGGCGCGGGCATCGCGGGTTCGTGGTCGATGCCGACCCGTCGGTGACGCTTGAGGAGGACCTCGGCCGGCGCGATTTCACGATCAACGCCATCGCGCAGCGCAGCGACGGGTCGCTGGTGGATCCGTTCGGCGGCGCGCGCGACATCGAGGCGCGCGTGCTGCGGCATGTGGGCGACGCGTTCGTCGAGGACCCGCTGCGTGTGCTGCGCGCGGCACGCTTCATGGCGCGCTTTGCGCCGCTGGGCTTCAGCGTCGCGCCGGAGACGATAGCGCTGATGCGGCGGATGGTGGAGGACGGTGAGCTGGCCGAGCTCACGCCCGAGCGCGTCTGGCAGGAACTGCGCCGCGCGCTCGCCGCGCCGGCGCCGTCGGCCTTCATCCGCACGCTGCGCGACTGCGGTGCGCTGGCCGTCGTGCTGCCGGAAGTGGACGCCTTGTACGGCATCCCGCAACGCGCCGAGTACCACCCGGAGGTCGACACCGGCACCCACGTCGAACTGGTCTGCGACATGGCCGCGCGGCTGGCGCCGGGCGATGACGTCGTCGGCTTTGCTGCGCTGGTGCACGACCTGGGCAAGGCGCTGACGCCCGCCGACGTGCTGCCCGGCCACATCGGCCATGAGCGTGCCGGCGTGGCGCCGCTGCGCGCGTTGTGCGAGCGCTTGAAGGTGCCGACCGCGCATCGCCAGCTGGCCGAAGCGGCCTGCCGCGAGCACCTCAACGTCCACCGCTTCGACCAGCTGCGCGCGTCGACGGTGCACGACCTGATCGCACGCTGCGACGGCTTCCGCCGCCCCGAACGCATCGACCCGCTGGCCACCGTGTGCGAGGCCGATGCCCGCGGCCGCACCGGCCTGGAGGAGCGCGAGTATCCGCAGGCCGATGCGTTGCGTGCGGCCCATGCGGCCGCGTGCGCGGTGAAGTCGGGCGAGGTGGCCGAAGGGCTCAGCGGCCCGGCGATCGGCGAGGCGCTGCGGCGTGCCCGCATCCAGGCGATCGCGCAGGCCACAGGTAAACGCCCCTAGCGAAAACCGCGGTGGCGATCGCTTCCTGTAGGAGCGGCTTCAGCCGCGATCCGAACCATCCAAAGCCTCTGTAGGAGCGACGTAAGTCGCGACCCCGGCACCCGGAGAAGAGCGTTCGCGACTTACGTCGCTCCTACAACGCCTGGGTTGATCCGATGCGATCGCGGCTGAAGCCGCTCCTACAGGGTGCGCGGCGCTGCGCCGGGCAGGCGCGATTCCAGCCACTGCAGCCCGCGCGCCAGCGGCGTCGCGCCCAGCACCAGGCCGCCGACCACGCCCAGCATGTTGGCGAAGACATCGGCGGCCTCGGCCTGCCGGGTGGCGGTCAGGTAATGCTGCGCGGCCTCCACGCCCAGGCCGACCGCCAACAGCAGCAGCGCCGCCAACGAGCGCGCCCGCGGGCTGGCGAACAGCATCGACGCGTACGTCGACAGCGCGAGGTACGAGGTGAAGTGCAACGCCTTGTCGAAACCGGGGATCGACGGGGTCGGCACCTCGCTGGCCGGCAGCAGCGACACTGCGACCGCGCACGCGATGGCGACCAGCCACAGCGCCACCCACCGCCGCGCGAACCTCAGCGGCCGCATCGTCGGCATGCGGCGTCGCGCTACGGCCGGCGCACTCACAGCCGGAAGCTCAGGTCGCCCGCCAGGAACGCCGCGCCGAACTCCACGTCCTTCTCGAACCCCATCACGCCGAAGCGCTCGCCCATGCCGCTGGGCAGGGTCAGCTTCTTGACCTCTTCGGTGCGGCTCAGGCGCTCGGCATCGTCGCTGATGCGCTCGATGCGCTCCAGCACGCCCGCCAGGCCGTTGCCCAGCAGGAAACTGGCCTGGCTGCAGTAGCCGGCAAAGTCGAAGCCGGCCGACACCCCGGCCTCGGCCAGCGCGGTGAAGTCCACCGATGCGGTGATGTCCTGCAGGCCCGGCCAACGCAACGGGTCGTCGTGCATGCGGTGGCGGTGGAACGCGCGCAGGGTGCCGTCGCGGCGGTCGGGCTGGTAGTACTCGGCGCGCGGGTGGCCGTAGTCGACGAACAGCATCGCGCCGCGGCGCATGCCGCCCGACACCGCCTGGATCCAGTACGGCAGCTGCGGCAGCACTTCGGAGCGGTAGCCGTCGGGCAAGGCGCGCTCCAGTCGGCGCTCGACATGCCGGACCGCGTTCGACAGGAAGGCGTCGGCCGGGCGGTCGACGCGCGCGAAGGCGCCGTCCTCGACCACCACGTGCTCTTCCATCACCTCGCCGCCGGCGATGGCAAAGCGCGGCGTGGGCAGCGCATCGATCACCTCGTTGGCGAACAGCACGCCGTCCCAGTCGTCGGCGAACGGCGTGTCCGGCCATTCCACCAGTTCGAACAGCGGCGGCGACAGGCGCTCGCGCAGGGTCTCGCGCTGGCGCTGCCGCAGCTGCGCGCTGGGCTCGAGGATGGCGTAGCGGTCGGGCAGCGCGTCCAGCTCCATCAGCCGCTTGAGCGCGACCGCGGCGAACGCGCCGGTGCCGCCGCCCAGCTCCAGGAACCGGGCCTGCGCGCCGAGCTGCTGCAGCACCGGCGCGACCGACTCGGCCACGCACGCGGCGAATACCGGGCCCATCTCGGGCGCGGTGGTGAAATCCCCCGCCGGCCCGAACTTGCTCGCACCGGCGCTGTAGTAGCCCAGCCCGGGTGCGTAAAGGGCCAGCTCCATGAAGCGGGAGAACGGCACCGCACCGCCGGCTGCGGTGATCTCTGTGCGGATCGCCTCCGACAGGCGTGCGCTGTGGGCGGCGGCCCCGGCATCGGGTTCGGGCAGGTCGAAAGGCTTCATGCGGCGTGCTGGCATCGCGGGGAGCGGTCACGCAGGATAGCGGCTCGGATGCGAACGCCTGGTGCCCGCCGGCGTCCATCGCCGACAGGAAGCCGCCTTCGATGCCGTCCACGCCCGTCGCCCTGGTCACCGGTTCCGCCCGCCGCATCGGCGCGGCGATCGCAAGGGCACTGCACGCCGCCGGTTACGACCTCGCGCTGCACTACCGCAGTTCGTCGGACGAGGTCGATGCGCTGGCCGCCGAGCTGGAACGCGCGCGGCCCGGCAGCACGCTGCGGCTGCAGGCCGACCTGGCCGAGTTCGACCGCCTGCCGGAACTGGTCGCTCGCACCGTGGGCCACTTCGGCCGCCTCGACGCGCTGGTGAACAACGCCTCGGGCTTCTTCCCGACGCCGATCGGCGAGGCCACGCCGGCGCAATGGGATGCACTGTTCGCCACCAACGCGCGCGCGCCGCTGTTCCTGTCGCAGGCCGCCGCGCCACACCTGGCGCGCAATGGCGGGGCGATCGTCAACCTCACGGACCTCTATGGCGAACGGCCGCTGGCCGGGCACTCGATCTACTGCATGGCCAAGGCCGCGCTGCTGATGGCGACGAAATCGCTGGCGCTGGAGCTGGGGCCGAAGGTGCGCGTCAACGCGGTGTCGCCCGGGGCGATCCTGTGGCCGGAAGACGGCGACGACGACGCCGCGCGCCGGGCCATGCTGCAACGCACGCCGCTGGCGCGCACCGGCACGCCCGAGGAAGTGGCCGAGGCGGTGCGCTGGCTGCTGCAGGACGCAACTTACTGCACCGGGCAGGTGATCCACCTCGACGGCGGGCGGCGGTTGGCGGGTTGAGGTTCGACCCTCGCCTACAGTGCTTTCTGTAGGAGCGGCTTCAGCCGCGATCGCCGCGGACCATTGAAGCCGTTGTAGGAGCGACGTAAGTCGCGACCGTCATGTCGACGAACCAACGCGGGTCGCGACTTACGTCGCTCCAACAGGTTGGGGTCTTCCGGGAACGCCCTTGCGGCTGAAGCCGCTCCTACAGGGGGCAGCACGACGGATGGCCCGCCGCGAGGCACGCGTTCAGAGCGACACGACGTCCAGCGGCACGTCGCGCTGCGGATGCGCCGCCCACAGCTGCGCCAGGGTGCGGCCGGTGCCGGGCACTTCGACGTCGGGGGCGATATCCGCCAGCGGACGGAGCACGAAGGCGTGCTTGAGCTCGGGCCGGGGGATTTCCAGATGCCCGGGCCCGGACAGGACGCGGTCGTCGAACAGCACGATGTCGATATCGAGCGTGCGGTCGCCCCAGCGCGGCCCGGTGCGATCGCGCCCGTGCGCATCCTCCAGCGCATGGAGCCAGGCGTTCAGCGCGTAGGGATCGGTAGTGCACTGGACGATGGCGGCGACGTTGAGGAAATCGCGCCCCTCGAAGCCGACCGCCTGCGTGCGGTACACCGGCGAGACCACCACGTCGCCGAAGTGCTCGCGCAAGGCGTCCAGCGCGCTGCGCAGGTTGGCGTCCGGGTCGAGGTTGCTGCCCAGGCTCAGGTAGGCACGGCTGGTGGCGGGGCGGCTCATGCGTCGGAGTCCTCGTGCAGCATGCGCTGCGACAGCGTGGTGACCGCGGCAGCGACATCCGCCCCGCCCGGCTGCTGGAACAGCCGCAACCCGAATTCGGGCAGCACCGCCAGCAGGTGGTCGAAGATATCCGACTGGATGTCCTCGTACTCGCCCCACGCGGTGGTGGCGGTGAAGCAGTACACCTCCAGCGGGATGCCGGTGGCGCCCGGGTCGAGCTGGCGCACCAGCATCGTCATGTCGTCGCGCACG
>MIDV01000058.1:47955-54124 GCA_001830245.1 Lysobacterales bacterium RIFOXYA1_FULL_69_10
CGCGCGCAGGTAGGCGGCGACGTACGCGCGGAACGTGCCCAGGTTGGTGACGCGGCGCGTATTGACCGGGTCCTTGCCGCCGGCGGCGAGCTCGGCGTTGTAGGCCTCCAGCTCGCGGCGCTTGGCGTCCAGGTAATCGTCGATAAGCGCGATGCGGCGCAGGCCGTCGCGCTCCTCGCCCGACAGGAAGCGCACCGAGGCCTGGTCGATCAGCAGCGCGCGCTTGATCCGCCGCCCGCCGGCCTCGCTCATGCCGCGCCAGTTCTTGAAGCTGTCGCTGATCAGGCGGTGCGTGGGGATGGTGGTGATCGTCTTGTCCCAGTTCTGCACCTTGACCGTGTGCAGCGCGATGTCGATCACGTCGCCGTCGGCCTGCAGCTCCGGCATCTCGATCCAGTCGCCCACCCGCAGCATGTCGTGGCTGGACAGCTGGATCGACGCCACCAGCGACAGGATGGTGTCCTTGAACACCAGCAGCACGACCGCGGTCATCGCGCCCAGGCCGGTCAGCAGCACCAGCGGCGAGCGGTCGATCAGCGTGGCGACGATCAGCACGCCGGCGATCAGGAACACCACCAGCTTGGCGACCTGCAGGTAGCCCTTGATCGGGCGCTGGCGGGCGCGGTCGCCGCGGCGTTCGTAGAGGTCATTGAGCGCGTTGAACAGGTTGCCCAGCGACAGCGCGATGGTCAGGTAGATGTAGGCGACGGCGACGTTGTGCACGACTGCGACGACGGTGGCCGGCAATCCCGGGACGCCGAGGATGCCCACGCCGATGATCAGCGCCGGCACCACGTGCGCCAGCCGCGACAGCACGCCGCGCGCCATCAGCGCGTCGTCCCACTGCAGCGGCGAGGCCTGCGCCACGCGCGCGACGACCTTCAGCAGGATGCGTCGGGTGATCCAGTTGGCCAGCCATGCCGCCAGCAGCAGGCCCAGCAGCGGCAGCCAGGTCGACGCATACGGAAGCCCGGCCACGGGCCGGGCGAAATCGGGAAGCCAGTCCATGCGCTACAGGGTAGCGGCGGTGCGCTCGATCATCACCCCGACCGCGCGCGCGCCGCGCACCGCGCCGGGCTTGCTGAGCTTCAGGCGCACGCGCTGCACCCCGAACTCGCCCAGGATGATCGCCGCCACGCGCTCGGCCAGCGTCTCCACCAGGCCGAAGTCGGATTCGGATACGTACTGGACGACCCGCTTGCTGACGGCCTTGTAGTTGAGCGTGTCGCCGATGGCGTCGCTGGCGGCCGGGATGCGGTTGTCGAACGCCATCTCGATGTCGAACACCAGCGGCTGGCGGATGCGCCGCTCCCAGTCGTAGATGCCGATCAGTGCCTCGATCTCGAGGCCTTCGATGAAGACGTGGTCCATGGGGGCGGAAATCGGGAAAAAGGAAGGGGCCACACTACCCGCGTGTCGCATCGGGCGCAGCGACCCTCGGCGACAGGGACCGCCCGGTTACGCCTGCACCGCCGGCAGGCTCGCCATGTCCCAGCGCGGGGTGACGCGCACCGAGGCGTCCTCGGACTGGCCGGCCTGCAGGCGCAGCGCACCGGCGAAGGCGATCATCGCGCCGTTGTCGGTGCAGAACGCCGGACGCGGGAAGCCGACACGTCCCCCGCGTTGCTCGGCCATGGCCTGCAGCCGCGCGCGCAAACGGCGGTTGGCGCCGACGCCACCGGCGACCACCAGGGTCTCGCAGCCGGCCGCATCCAGCGCGCGCTCGCATTTGATCGCCAGCGTCTCGACCACCGCATCCTCGAACCCGCGCGCGATGTCGGCGCGGGTGGCCTCGCCCTGGTCGCTCTTCTGCCAGGCCAACAGCACCTGCGTCTTCAGGCCGCTGAAACTGAAATCCAGCCCCGGGCGGTCGGTCATCGGCCTCGAGAACCGGTACGCGCCCGGCCGGCCCTGCTCGGCCAGCGCCGCCAGGTGCGGCCCGCCCGGGTACGGCAGGCCCATCAGCTTGGCGGTCTTGTCGAAGGCCTCGCCGGCGGCGTCGTCCAGCGTCTCGCCCAGCAGGCGGTACTGGCCGATCGCCTCTACCGCCACCAGCTGGGTGTGCCCCCCCGACACCAGCAGCGCCACGAACGGCGGCTCCAAGGGGCCCTCGTCCGTCTCCTCCATCAACGGGGCCAGCAGGTGGCCTTCCATGTGGTGGACCGCCACCGCCGGCACGTCCAGCGCCCAGGCCAGCGACCGCGCCACCCCGGCGCCGACCAGCAGCGCGCCCACCAGCCCGGGGCCGGCGGTATAGGCCACGCCGTCGAGTTCGTCCACGGCCATGCCGGCCTCGGCCAGGGTCTGGCGGATCAGAGGCAGCAGCTTGCGCACGTGGTCGCGGCTGGCCAGCTCGGGCACCACGCCGCCGTACTCGGCGTGCAGCGCGACCTGGCTGTACAGGGCGTGCGCCCGCAGCCCGGCCTCCGTGTCGTAGACGGCCACGCCGGTTTCGTCGCAGCTGGTTTCGATGCCGAGGACTTTCATGGGTTGGAAGCGGGGAATGGGGAATGGGGAAATAGGAGGTGCGGCGCTGGGCCGACGGGCGGCGTTGAGCCCCTCTCCCCCCGGGAGAGGGGTTGGGGAGAGGGTCCGGCGAAGCCACGCAGGCCAGCACGCTCGTCTGGTTCGTGAACGCGTCTGGACCCCACCACCTTGAGGCCGTGCCTGCGCCTTACCAACCGCCACCCGCCCGCAACTTGCATCCGCCCGGAGCACCCCGCTATCATACGCGGCTCGCCCGGCGGATCCGGGCCGACCACCCGAACCGAGATACCGTATGCCCAGCGTCAAAGTCCGCGAAAACGAGCCGTTCGAGTTTGCACTGCGTCGCTTCAAGCGCACCTGCGAGAAGGCCGGCGTCCTCGCCGAGACCCGCAAGCGCGAGTTCTACGAGAAGCCGACCCAGGAGCGCAAGCGCAAGGCCGCCGCGGCTGTGAAGCGCCAGGCCCGTCGCGCCTCGCGCGACGTGACCAAGCGCCAGCGCCTGTACTGAGTACAGACGGGTTTCTTCCCCCGCGCCGGGTGACCGGCGTGGCGGAGGTGCGAAGCCGGCCGCGCCCTTGCGCCGCCGGCTTTTTGCATTTCGCCCGTTGGCGACCACCCCGGCCCCATGCCCGGACAGGGCGCGTATCGATCCGTACCTACCATCAGCCCAGCCATCCAAGGACCCTGCCATGTCCCTCAAGCAGCAGCTCACCGATGACATGAAGGCCGCGATGAAGAGCGGCGACAAGCACACCCTCGGCGTGATCCGCCTGGCCAACGCCGCGATCAAGCAGAAGGAGGTCGACGAGCGGATCGAGCTGGACGACGCGCAGGTGCTGGCCGTGCTGGAGAAGATGGTCAAGCAGCGCCGCGACTCCGTGTCGCAGTACGAGGCCGCCGGCCGCGGCGACCTGGCCGACATCGAGAAGGCCGAGATCGTGGTGGTCGAGCGCTACCTGCCGGCCAAGCTGGGCGAGGCCGAGATCCGCGCCGCGATCGACGCGGCCGTTGCCGAGACCGGCGCCGCCGGCCCGGCCGACATGGGCAAGGTGATGGGCGTGCTCAAGCCGCGCCTGGCCGGCCTGGCCGACATGGGCCAGGTCTCGGCGCTGCTGAAGCAGCGGCTCGCCGGCTGACCCCGCCGCCACGCCTGCGGCACCGCCGCTGCACCCACGAAGCCGGGCCCGTCCCGGCTTCGTCGCGTCCGGGCCTGCGACACGACGCTAACCGCGGCCGCGCGACACTGGGGGCCGGCACGCCCGGTGCCGTCCCACGCCATGCCATGCCGTCGACTACAGCCCCGTCCACCCCCGCACCGTCCAGGACCTCGAGCCCGCACGGCCCTGCCCCCGGGACACCCGAGCGGGCACTGGGCCGCCTGCAGGCGCTGAACGACCGGCTGCAGGCCTCGCGGGCCGCACGCTTCGCACAGCGCTTCATCGACGACGACATCCCGGCGCTGGCCGCGGCCCTCGCCTTCTACACCCTGCTGTCGCTGGCGCCGCTGGTCACCATGCTGCTGTGGCTGACTACGTCGCTGTACCCGGCCGCGCAGGACGAGTTCTTCCGGCAGGTGGGCCTGCTGGTGGGTGCGGAAGTCGAGGCCACGGCGCGACTGATCGTCGCCAATGCGGAGCGCGAACCGCGCACCGGTTCGCTGGCCGCGCTGCTGGGCACCCTGGCATTGCTGGTGGGCGCCTCGATCGTCTTCGGGCAGTTGCAGGCCGCACTCAACCGGGTGTTCCGCAGCGATGCCAAGCGCCTGGGCGGCGTGCTCGCGTGGCTGCGCAAGCGGCTGCTGTCGTTCGGCATGGCCGTGGCGCTGGGCTTCCTGCTGGTGGTGTCGATGGCCGTGCAGGCCGGCCTGCAACTGCTGGTGGCCTACCTGCCGGCGCTGCTGCCAGTGTTCGTGGCGCTGTTCTCGTTCCTGCTGTACGCGCTGGCGTTCGCGGCGATGTACCGCTGGCTGCCCGACCGCTCCGTCGGCGGGCGGCGCGCACTGCTGGGCGGCGCGTTGACGGCGTCGATGTTCATGGCCGGTCGCGCGGCCATCGGCCTGTACCTCGGCCAGGCCAGCCTGGGCAGTGCCTACGGGCCCGCGGGCGGCCTGGTCGTCATGCTGGTGTGGCTGTATTACTGCGCGGTGGTGTTCCTGGTGGGCGCGCTGATCACCGCGATGCTGGACGAGCACGCGCGCGTGCGCCAGCGCGTTGAACAGGTGCGCCGGCAATGCGCCGGTACTACTACGACACGGAGCGCGGATACGGCCGCCGGCGTGGCATCCTAGCCACCCGCTACCGACCCGGCGCCCCTGCGGCGGCCGCGTGCATGGCCCGCATCCCCGACGCGTTCATTGACGATCTCCTCGCCCGGACCGACATCGTCGAGCTGGTGGGCGCGCGCGTGCCGCTCAAGCGGCAGGGCAAGGAGTACTCGGCGCGCTGTCCCTTCCACGACGAGCGCTCGCCGTCGTTCACGGTGTCGCCGACCAAGCAGTTCTACCACTGCTTCGGCTGCGGGGCGCACGGCACCGCCATCAGCTTCCTGATGAACTACGACCGCCTCGAGTTCCTCGACGCGGTCGAGGAGCTGGCGCGCCATGCCGGCATGGAAGTGCCGCGCGACACGCAGCAGCGCAACGCGAACCCCGACAGCCAGGGGCTGTTCGATGCGGTCGAAGCGGCGTCGAGGTTCTTCCAGAAACAACTCGCCTCCAGCGACAAGGCCCGCGCGTACCTGGACGGCCGCGGAGTGAGCGAAGCGATCCGGGCGCAGTTTGCCATCGGCTACGCGCCCGACGGCTTCAACGCGCTGCGCGACGCGCTGGGCACCGACCCGCGGCGGATGCAGTTGCTCGAACGCGCCGGCCTGTTCTCGAAGAACGACAGCGGCCGCGTCTACGACAAGTTCCGCGACCGGGTGATGTTCCCGATCCACGACCGGCGCGGGCGCACGATCGCGTTCGGTGGACGTGTACTGGGCAAGGACGACGGCCCCAAGTACCTCAACTCCCCCGAGACCCCGCTGTTCCACAAGGGGCGCGAACTCTACGGGTTGTGGCAGGTGCGCCAGGCGCACAACAGGATCGAGCGGCTGGTGGTGGTGGAGGGCTACATGGACGTGGTCGCGCTGTTCCAGCACGGCGTCGACACGGCCGTGGCGACCCTGGGCACGGCGACCACGCCCGACCACGCCGAACTGCTGTTCCGCAACGCGCCGGACGTCTACTTCTGCTTCGACGGCGACCGCGCGGGCCGCGGCGCGGCGTGGAAGGCGGTCGAGTCGGTGCTGCCGGGCATGAAGGACGGTCGCCAGGCGTTCTTCCTGTTCCTGCCCGAGGGCGAGGACCCGGACACCATCGTGCGCAGCGAAGGCGCCGACGGCTTCAACACGCGCCTGCAGGCGGCCACGCCGCTGTCGCAGTTCCTGTTCGACACGCTCGCCACCGACGTCAACCTGGCCACGCTGGAAGGCAAGGGCCGCTTGGCCGAGCGCGCAAAACCGCTGCTGGCGCAGATCCCGGACGGCGCGTTCGGTGACCTGATGCGCCAACGCCTGACCGAACTCACCGGCGTGGGGGCGCGCAGCGCCGGGGCCGACACCCACGTACCCGCCCAGCGCGCGCGGCGCCCGAGCGGCACGCCCGCGCCCAAACGCAGCCTGGTGCGCAGAGCGATCACCC
>MIDV01000058.1:54188-66422 GCA_001830245.1 Lysobacterales bacterium RIFOXYA1_FULL_69_10
GTTGATGCGCGCCCGGACATCACCACCGGCGCGTTGATCGAGCACTTCGAAGGCCGCGAGGAACATGCCGCGCTGCAGAAGCTGGCCGCCGAGGTCGTCCCGGGCGATGTGGAGATGTGGCGCACCACGTTCATGGACGCGATCGACCAGCTCGAGCGCTTCCGGTTGCGCCAGCGCATCGAGGTGCTGCAGGAGCGCGTGCGCGATGGCGGTTTCAGCGTCCTCACCGCCGAGGAGAAAGCCGAACTGCTGCAGCTGCAGGCGGCCACGCGCGGCGCCTGACTGCGGCACGTGAAGCCGGCCACGCGGCTCGGCTAAGCTCCGGGATCGACCAGAACCCGGGGAGCCGCCTCATGCCGCTGCGCCGCGCCTTCACCGTTACCGCCCTGGCCGCCGCGTGCGCGTGGCCGGCCTTCGCCCAGTCGCCCGCGCCGGTGGAGCGCGTGGAAACCGGCAACCGCGTCAGCGAGAACATCCCGGCCATCCCGCCGGAACTGGTCGAGCGCCTCAACCGCTACCAGAACACGCGCGGCGCCGGCTTTGCCGGCTGGACCGACGACGGCTGCTTACTGGTCAGCACGCGCTTTGCCGAAACCAGCCAGGCGCACCGCGTGTGCGCGCCGATGGGCATACGCGAGCAGCTCACGTTCTACCCCGAGCCCGTGGCCGGCATCGACGCCGCACCGCCCGCCGCCGACCTGGACGGTTTCGTGTTCGGCAAGGACATCGGCGGCAACGAATTCTGGCAACTGCACTGGTTCGACCTGGGCACGCGCGAGGTGCGCCTGCTGACCGATGGCAAGTCGCGCAACCAGGGCGCGCTGTTCTCGCACGACGGGCGGCGCTTCGCGTATTCCAGCACCGCGCGCAACGGCACCGACACCGACGTGTGGGTGATGGACTTCCCGTCGGGCCAGGCGCGGCCGCTGGTCACCGAGGGCGGCACGTGGAGCGCGCGCGACTTCGCGCCCGACGGCACGCGCATGCTGGTCAGCCGCTACGTGTCGGCCAGCGAATCCCACCCGGGCGAGGTCGACCTTTCGACCGGCGAACTGGAACTGTTTCCGGTCGAGGGCGGCAAGGCGGCGTTCGGCGATTTCCGCTACGCGCCCGACGGCCGCAGCGTGTACTACGTGTCCGACGAGCCGGTCGACGGCCGCAGTGGCGAGTTCATGACGCTGCGCCACCACGACCCCGACACCGGCGTGCTCACCGTGCTCAGCGGCGACATCCCGTGGGACGTGGAAGGCTTCGAGATCAGCGACGACGGGCGCCACCTCGCCTTCGTCACCAACGAGGACGGCATCGCGCGCCTGCACGTGCGCCGGCTGCCCGGACACGAGCCGGTCGCGCTGCCTGAACTGCCGGTTGGCGTGATGGGCGGACTGGGCTTCTCGCCCGACGGCAACCGGCTGGCGCTGACGCTCAACACCGCCACCTCGCCCAGCGACGTCTACGTCATCGACCTGGCGTCGCGCGGACTGGAGCGCTGGACGCGCAGCGAGGTCGGCGGGCTGGACCCGGCATCCTTCGTCGCACCCACGCTGGTGCGCTACCCGACGTTCGACGAGGTCGACGGCACGGCCCGCACGATTCCCGCCTTCTACTACCGCCCGGCCAACGTCCCGGCCGGCACCAAGCTCCCGGTGGTGATCAACATCCACGGCGGCCCGGAAGCGCAGGCGCTGCCGACGTTCAACCCGACCGCGCAGTTCCTGGCCAACGAGCTGGGCGTGGCGATGCTGGTGCCGAACGTGCGCGGCTCGGCCGGCTACGGCAAGACGTACCTGTCGCTGGACAACGCCGAGAAGCGCGAGGACTCGGTGCGCGACATCGGCGCGCTGCTGGACTGGATCGAAAGCCAGCCGGAGCTGGATGCCGCCCGCGTCGGTGTCTACGGCGGCAGCTACGGCGGCTACATGGTGCTGGCGTCGATGGCGACCTACCCCGAGCGCATCCGCGCCGGCGTCGACATCGTCGGCATCTCGCACTTCGGCACATTCCTGCAGAACACCGAGGACTACCGCCGCGACCTGCGCCGGGCAGAGTACGGCGACGAGCGCAAGCCGGAGATCGCGCAGCTGTTCGAGCGCATCTCCCCGCTCAACAACGCCGACCGCATCACCGCGCCGCTGTTCGTCGCCCAGGGCAAGAACGATCCGCGCGTGCCGTATACGGAGGCCGAGCAGATCGTCGCCGCCACCCGCAGCAACGGCCAGCCCGTGTGGTACCTGCTGTTCAACGACGAAGGCCACGGCTTCCGCAAGAAGAGCAACAGCGACCACTTCACCGCCGCGACCATGCTGTTCTGGCAGGAGCACCTGCTGGGTGAGTAGTCCGCGTCCCGCCTCGACCCGTCTCGATCGACCCTTGGGCGCATCGGATGCGGGCCGGCCATGCCGGCCCGCGCATCACGCCCGCGCGGGCAACGTCTCGCGCATGCGCACCGCCACCACCAAACCTGATGCGAAGGTCATCGCCGCCACCAGCCACAGCGCGGCGTGCAGGCCGAACATGTCGGCGGTGATCCCGGCAATGACCGCGCCGAAGGCATAGCCGAGGTCGCGCCACAGCCGGTAGACGCCGACGGCCGAGGCCCGCCAGCCGGGATGGGCGACATCGCCGATGGCGGCCAGCAGCGTCGGGTAGACCATCGCCGTGCCCAGTCCCAGCAGCGCGGCGCCGGTCGCGAAGCCGGCGTAGCCGCCCGAAAGTGCGATCACCGCGATGCCCGCGGCCTGCATCCACATGCCGGCGGTGATCAGGCCCTTGCGGCCGACCCGGTCCGACCAGGCGCCCGTGAACAGCTGGCCCAGGCCCCACGTTGCCGGGTAGATCGCCGCCAGCGTGCCGATGCGCGCCAGGTCCATGCCGGCGGCGGCGAAGAACAGCGGGAACAGCCCCCACGCCATGCCGTCGTTGAGGTTGTTGACCAGCCCGGCCTGGCTGACGCTGGACAGGTCGCGGTCGCGCCAGCTGGTGCGGCGGAAGACCTCGCCCGCCGACAACGGCGCGACGTCGGCATGCAGGCGCGACTCGGCGGCGACGTGGTGCCGGGTTTCCCGCACCAGCCACGCCGAGAGCAGCAGGCCGATAGCGACGAACCCTACGCCCAGGTAGAACGGCTCCGGCCGCAGTCCGTAACGCGCGGCGACGTAGCCGGTGGCCAGCGCCGACAGCGCGACCGCGAAGTAGCCGGCGAACTCGTTGAGGCCCATCGCCAGGCCGCGCCGCTGCGGGCCGGCCAGGTCGATCTTCATGATCACCGTGGTCGACCACGTCAGGCCCTGGCTGACGCCCAGCAATGCGTTGGCTGCCAGCACCCAGTTCCAGTCCGGCGCCCACATCAGCAGGAACGGCACCGGGATCGCGACCAGCCAGCCGGCCACCAGCACGTGCTTGCGCCCGAAACGGTCCGACAGGCGCCCGGCCAGGTAGTTGGTCACCGCCTTGGTGACGCCGAACACCACGATGAAGGACAGGATCGCGGTGCGCGCGACCATGCCGAATTCCTCTTCGGCGATCGCGGGCAGGATGGTGCGCTCCAGCCCCACCATGGCACCGACGAACGCGTTGACCAGCACCAGCAGCGAGAACTGGGCGAGGTTTTCGCGCAGTCCGAGGCGGACGGTGGGTGGTGCCGAGGCCATCAGACGGCGGGACGCAACTCGAACGCCGGCCCCGGCTGCAGCCACGGCAACAGCCAGTGGTCGACCAGCAGGAACGCGAACAGCGCCATCAGGTAGACGATGGAGTAGTTGAAGACCTTCATCGCGTACAGCTCGTCGGGCGGGTCCATCAGGCGCCAGGCGTGCCACAGGAACACCGCGCCCAGCACCAGCGCGCCGCCGAGGTAGAACAGGCCGCTCATGCCCGAGGCCCACGGCAGCACCGTGACCACCACCAGCAGCACGGTGTAGAGCAGGATCTGCCAGCGCGTGTAGGCCACGCCATGCGTGACCGGCAGCATCGGCACCAGCGCACGTGCGTAGTCGTCGCGGCGGAAGATCGCCAGTGCCCAGAAGTGCGGCGGCGTCCACACGAAGATGATCAACACCAGCAGCAGCGCGTGCGCCCAGTCCCACTCGCCCTGCATGCCGGTGACCGCGGCCCAGCCCAGCAGCGGCGGCGCCGCGCCGGCGATGCCGCCGATGACGATGTTCTGCGGCGTGGCGCGTTTGAGGAAGACGGTATAGATGACCGCGTATCCGATCAGCGAGGCGAAGGTGAGCAGCGCGGTCAACGGGTTGACCCACAGCACCAGCACCAGCATCGACACGGCCGCGAGCACCAGCGCGAACGCCAGCGCGCGCGCCGGTGTGATCTGCCCGACCACGATCGGCCGCCACGAGGTGCGCGCCATCTTGGCGTCGATGCGCGAATCCAGCAGCTGGTTGATGGCCGCGGCCGACGACGCCGCCAGCCAGATGCCCAGGAACCCGAGCACCGACTCGCGCAGCGGCGGCAGGCCCGGCACCGCCAGGAACATGCCGACGATCGCGGTGAACACGATCAGCGCCACGACCCGGGGCTTGGTGAGGTCGAAGTACTGCCGAAGCGTGGCGCGGGCGCTGGCCATCAGTGCTCCGGGCTGCGCAGGCGCGCCAGCAGCGAGACCAGCACGAACAACAGCACCACCGCGCCGCCGACGTGCGCCACGGCCACGCCCAGCGGCAGCGAGAACTTGACGTTGGCGATGCCCAGGCCGACCTGCACCAGAGTCGCGACACCCAGCAGGCTGGCCCAGCCGCGTACGCCGGGGATGCGCAGCAGGCGCGCGGCCAGCACCAGCAGGTAGAGCGCCGCAACGACGGCCATCATCCGGTGTGCCAGCTGGATCGCGATGCGCGCCTCGCCGCTGAGCACGCCGCCTTCGTAGTCGGCGCCGATGCCACGCCACAGCACGAACGCCTCGCCGAAGTCATGCGGCGGCCACCACTGCCCGACGCACTTGGGGAAGTCCAGCCAGTGCGTGGTGTCGGCGACCCAGCCGCCGGCGCCGCACGCCAGCGCGGCGTAGTTGGCGCTGGTCCAGCCGCCCAGCGCGATCTGGAACGCGAGCACGGCGATGCCGATGCCGATCCAGCGTCGCAGCGCGCGCGCTTCCGCCAGGCGGATCGGTGCGTCGGTCGCGCGCCAAGCCATCCACGTGAGCAGCGAGAACGTCAGCAGCCCGCCCAGCAGATGCCCCATCACCACCACCGGCTTGAGCAGCCAGGTCACCGTCCACATGCCCAGCAGGGCCTGGAAGATGATGACGGCGAGCGTGATCGCACCCACGCGCGCCAAGTCGAGGTTGCTCCATCGCAACGCCGACACCAGCAGGATCGCCTCGCCGGCGATGGCCAGCGCGGCCGCCGCCACGTGCTGGCCCTTCATGTAGAGCGGTATCGCCGCCGCCACCAGCCCGGCGGCGACAAGCACGCGCGCGATGCCCCAGCGGCGTTTGCGCGCGGCCAGCAGCGCCAGGCCGAGCACCAGTACGCCCAGGGTGGCGGCAATGTGGCGGTGGAACTGCTCGCGCCACGCCTTGTGCACTTCCAGCGGCCGTATCTCCAGCGCGGTGTCGTGGCGCACGCCCTCCACCGACGTCGGCCATGCGGCGCGGCCGTAGCAGGTCGGCCAGTCGGGGCAGCTGAGACCGGCATCGGACAGGCGCACGAACGCACCGAACAGGATCACGACGGTCGCCAGTGCGACCGCGAGCCAGGCGATGCGGTGGAAGTGGCGGTACCAGCTGGCGGACTTGAAAGCGGTATTCATTCGGTTGGCATGGATGCGCGCCGGATCAGCGCAACTTCAGCAGCTTGGACACGTCCTTGCGCAGCCCGCCCGGATCGAAGCCGGGAGCGTAGCGCAGAACCACGAAACCGTTCGGGTCGATCACGTACACCGGCACGCCGGTCGGGTCGTCGACGCGCGGCAGGCCCGCGCGCACCGCCGGGTCGGGCTCGACCACGTGCCATGCACCGCCGGCCGGCAGCGCGGCGGGCGGCGCGCCGATCCACAGCACATCGACCTCGTCCGCATCCTTGCCGAACAGTTGCCAGACGGTATCGATCTGGCCGACGAAGGCCTCGCACGGCGCGCCGCAGTCGGCAGGCGGCGCGATGGCAATGCGCCAGCGGCGCTCGATCGGGTTCCAGGCGTAGGTGCCGCCATCGGCCAGGCGCGGCGTCACCTCGCGCAGGTCGCCCGGCGGCTGCAGCAGTTCGCCGTGGTTCTGCGTGCCGGCCGGCCGCCAGCCCGAGAAGCGCAGCAGGCCGGCCACCAGCATGCTGCCGAAGAACATCACGAAGATGGCGATGAGCAGGCCGCGGTTGCGGTTGCGGGTTCGGTTATCGGCGGTCATCGACGGGATTTCCGGAAAGTCAGGATCAGGGCGGTGGCGAGCACCGCCAGCGCCAGTGCGAACCACTGCACCGCATACCCGCGGTGCTTGTCGGGCGGCAGGGTGTTGGGCAGCAGGTCCAGATCGCGCTCGAAACCAAGCGGCAGTGCCGGGTCCAGCCGCAGCACGCGCGGTGCCAGCGCGACCGACAGCCCGGTTTCCGCGGCGATGGCCTGCATGTCCACGCGTGTCATCAGCCAGCCGTCGCCGGTCGCACTGAGCGCGGGGCCCACGGCAATGCCGGTGGAGGGCGGCGGCACCAGCAGGCCGCGCAGCTCGTATTCGCCCGCCGGCTGCTCCACGCGCGGCAGCGCGCGATCACCCGCCAGCGGCAACCAGCCCAGGTCGACCAGCAAGGGGGTGCCTGCTTCGGGCACGAAGATGCGGTAGGCACGTACGCCGACACGGCCCTCGCGCTGCTGGTTGTCCAGCAGCAGTGCGCCGCGCGCATCGAAGCGGCCGCTGCCGACGCTCCAGTCGTAGGCTCGCGCGCGTGCCGGATCGGCTGCGGCCTGGAGGCTGACGGCGCGGCGCTCGACCAGCACGCGGTCGGCGGCGTCGAGCATCGCCTGCTTCTCCACCGCGCGGCGCGACTGCCACGTGCCGAGGCTGGCGAACAGGCCGATCGCCAGCAGCGCCAGCGTCCAGCCGAACACAAGGTTGCGCCGGCGGCTCACGCGTCCGGCCACCGCGGCTGCGATAATCCACGCGGCGCGCCGCTCCGGCGCATCGCAGGCACCGACATGAACGATTCGCTGAAAACGCTGCTGATCATCGCCTTCCTGATCCTGATTCTCTGGAACCTCGGCGCGGGCCTGTACTACATGCTGGTCGACAAGAGCCAGAGCAAGCGCACCGTCAATGCCCTGACCCGCCGCATCGCGTTGTCGGTCGGGCTGATCCTGATCGTCATGCTGGCGATCTGGATGGGCTGGATCACGCCGCACGGCGTGGGTGCCTGACTCGGCGATCGCGCCCGGGAAAGCCCGGCCGCTCAGACGCGAAAGGCCGGCATTGCCGGCCCCCGCGCGAGGTTCGCTACGGCCTCAGAGCACGTAGACGAACATGAAGAGACCCAGCCACACCACGTCGACGAAGTGCCAGTACCAGGCCACGGCCTCGAAACCGAAGTGGTTGTCGCGGTCGAAGTGGCCCTTGAGGCAGCGGAACCAGATCACCGCCAGCATGATGGTGCCCAGGGTGACGTGCGCGCCGTGGAACCCGGTCAGCATGAAGAAGGTCGAGCCGTAGATCCCCGAACCCAGCGTCAGGTTGAGGTCGCGGTAGGCGTGGATGTACTCCTCGGCCTGGTAGAACAGGAAGATGCAGCCCAGCACCACGGTGGCGCCCAGCCAGATCAGCAGCGGCTTGCGCTGGCCGGCCTTGAGCGCGTGGTGGGCGATGGTGATGGTCACGCCGGAGGTCAACAGGATGAGCGTGTTGAGCAGCGGCAGGCCCCACGCCGGGATCGTCTGGAAGCTGCCACCAACCGCGCCGGGGCCGTTGCTGGGCCATGCGGTGCTGAAGCTGTCCCACAGCAGGCTGTTGGTCATCACGCCGTCGCCTTCGCCGCCCAGCCACGGCAGCGCGAACTGGCGGGCATAGAACAGCGCGCCAAAGAACGCGGCGAAGAACATCACTTCCGAGAAGATGAACCACACCATGCCCATGCGGAACGAGGTGTCGACCTGGCGGTTGTAGTTTCCGGCGATCGACTCGCGGATGACATCGCCGAACCAGCCGAAGAGCACGGCGATCATCGCCGCGGCGCCGACGAAGAACGTCCACATGCCCCACTCGGCTTCGTTGAACCAGCTGGCCAGGCCGACCATGAGGACGAACAGCGCGACCGAGCCCAGCAGCGGCCAGCGGCTGCTGTGCGGCACGAAGTAGGTGTTGGCGTCGGGCGTGTGGGCGTGGGCCATGTCGGCAGGTTCCGTGTTGGTGCGGCGGGTCAGCGTGGCGTGCCGGTCACGGCGCGGCGTGCGGCGAATTGGCCGCGGCCGCGCGTGCGGTCAGCACGTCGTTCTTGAAGAAGGTGTAGGACAGGGTGACGGTCTTGACGTCGGCCGGCAGGTTGGGGTCGATGATGAAGCGCACGGGCATGTCGCGCTGCTCGCCGGCCTCCAGCGTCTGCGCGGTGAAGCAGAAGCACTCGGTCTTGTTGAAGTAGCCCGAGGCGCGCGCCGGCGCGACGGAGGGGGTGGCGCTGCCGACGACGGTGCGGTCGCTGGTGTTGCGCGCGTAGTAGGTGGTCTCGTACTGCTCGCCCGGCTTCACCTGCATCGAGAACTGGTGCGGCGTGAACTCCCACGGCAGTTTGGAATTGACGCTGCCGTCGAACTCCACCGTCACCCAGCGCTCGGCCGCCGGTGCGCGCGCATCCTGCACGCCTTCGGACGCCGTGCGCTCCAGCCGGATGCCGAACACCTTCTCGCAGGCGATCCGGTACAGCGGGATCAGGCTGAAGGTGAAGGCGAAGGCCGCCACCGCCACCACGACCATCTTCAGGATGCCGGCAGCGGGACGCGGCTTGGGTGCGGTGTCGCTCATTGCCCGACCACCCCGCTCAGGATGAAGGCGATGTACACCGCGACCGCGACCGCACCCGCCCACAGCGCCGTGCGCACGGCACCGCGGCGGCGGGCCTCGACGCTGGCGTTGCGCTGGTTGGGTTCGCGGGGAGAGTCGGTCATGGTCGCCATGCAACGGGCGCCGCCACGGAAGCGGCGCCCTGCCTCGTCAGTGCGTGATGTCGCCGTGTGCCAGGTCGCCGTCGCGGATGACCGGCGGCGTGCCGAAGGTGTGGTGCGGCGCCGGGCTCGGCACGGTCCACTCCAGGCCCTTGGCGGCTTCCCACGAACGCGCGGCGGCAAGCGCGCCGTGCTTCTTGGAGTGCAGCAGGATGGCGAACATCATGAACGGCGTGACGAACATGCCGAACGCGCCGATCGAGCTGATCAGGTTCCAGTCCGCGAACACGACGTTGTAGTCCGGGATGCGGCGCGGCATGCCGGCCAGGCCCAGGAAGTGCTGCGGGAAGAACAGCAGGTTGACGAACACCATCGTCCACCAGAAGTGGAACTTGGCCCAGGTCTCGTTGTACATGCGCCCGGTCCACTTCGGCCACCAGTAGTAGACCGCCGCGATGATCGCGAACAGCGCGCCGGTCACCAGCACGTAGTGGAAGTGCGCCACCACGAAGTAGGTGTCGTGGTACTGGAAGTCCGCGGGCACGATGGCCAGCATCAGGCCCGAGAAGCCACCGATGGTGAACAGGATCACGAAGGCGATCGACCACAGCATCGGCGATTCGAAGCTGATTGAACCGCGCCACATGGTGGTGACCCAGTTGAACACCTTCACGCCGGTCGGCACCGCGATCAGCATGGTCGCGAACATGAAGTAGATCTCGCCACCCAGCGGCATGCCCACGGTGAACATGTGGTGCGCCCAGACGATGAACGACAGGAACGCGATCGACGCGGTGGCGTACACCATGGCCTGGTAACCGAACAGCGGCTTGCGGCTGAAGGTCGGGATGATCTCCGACACGATGCCGAACGCCGGCAGGATCATGATGTAGACCTCGGGGTGCCCGAAGAACCAGAAGATGTGCTGGAACATCACCGGGTCGCCGCCGCCGGCCGCGTTGAAGAAGCTGGTGGCGAAGAACTTGTCGGTCAGCAGCATGGTGACCGCACCGGCCAGCACCGGCATCACCGCGATCAGCAGGAACGCGGTGATCAGCCAGGTCCAGCAGAAGATCGGCATCTTCAGCAGGTCCACGCCCGGGGCGCGCATGTTGAGGATGGTGGCGATAACGTTGATCGCGCCCATGATCGAGCTGATGCCCATCATGTGGATGGCGAAGATCACGAACGCGACGTTGCTGCCGCCCTGCAGGCTCAGCGGCGGGTAGAGCGTCCAGCCGCCGGCAGGGCCGCCGCCGGGCAGGAACAGCGTCACCAGCAGCAGGCTGAAGGCGAACGGCAGGATCCAGAACGACCAGTTGTTCATGCGCGGCAGCGCCATGTCCGGCGCGCCGATCTGCAGCGGGATCATCCAGTTGGCCAGGCCCACGAAGGCCGGCATCACGCCGCCGAAGATCATCACCAGCGCATGCATGGTGGTCATCTGGTTGAAGAACTCGGGGCTGACGTGCTGCAGGCCCGGGACCGCCAGTTCGGTGCGGATCACCACGCTCATCGCCGCGCCGATGATGAACATGATGAAGCTGAAGATCAGGTACAGCGTGCCGATGTCCTTGTGGTTGGTCGAGAAGAACCAACGCTCGACGAAGCCCTGCTTGTGGCCGTGCTCATCGGTGTGGGCGTCGTGGGGGTGATCAGCAACGGGGTGCGTGGCAGCCATGGCCTACCTCTAGGGAAATACTGTTTGGATCAGCCGGCCGCGGGGGCGTCGGCGGCGGGAGCGGCGTCGGCCGGCGCGGTTTCCGCATCGGCCTCCTCGTCGGCATCGGCGTCGACCGGCAATGCGGCCTCGTCGCCCTGCTGCACGTCCTCGACCATCTCCGGGTCCAGGCCGCGCGGGGCGAGCCCGTCACCGGTGGGCGGCGGCGTGGTCGGGTCGGCCGGCGGCGCGGTCTCGGCCTTCTGGCCGGCGAGCCACTGCTGGTATTCGGCCGGCGGCACGGCGCGCACGACGATCGGCATGAAGCCGTGGTCCTTGCCGCACAGCTCGGCGCACTGCCCGCGGTAGATGCCCGGCTCGTCGATCTGGGTCCAGGCCTCGTTGACGATGCCCGGGATGGCGTCCTGCTTCCAGCCCAGCGCCGGCACCCACCAGGCGTGGATCACGTCGTCGGCGGTGATCACGAAGCGGATCTTGGTGTCGGTCGGCAGCACCAGCTCGTTGTCCACGTCCAGCAGGTAGTGCTCGTGGTCGGCGACCGTGGGCTCGATCCCGCTCTGGCGGATCTCGTCGCTCTTGCGGTCCAGGCGGCTGGTGAACTGCACGCCCTCGCCCAGGTACTCGTACGTCCACATCCACTGGTAGCCGGTGACCTTGACGGTCATCTCGGCGTTGCGGGTGTCGTACATGTTGATCAGCTTGCTGGTGGCCGGGAAGGCCATCAGCACCAGCAGCGCCACCGGGATCACCGTCCACAGGATCTCGAGCTTGGTGCTGTGGGTGAAGTCGCGGTCGGGCACGGCGCCCTTGGACTTGCGGAACTTGAACATCGCAAAGCCCATCGCGCCGAACACCAGCAGGCCGATCGCGACGCAGATCCACAACGCCAGCATGTGCGCCTCGTAGGCGTTCTGCGACAGGTGGGTCACGCCGCGGCCCATGTTGAGCTGCCACGGCTGCGGATCGGCGGCCTGCGCCGATACCAGGACAGGAACCGCCAGAGCGGCGACGCCTGCTGCCCACTGCTTGAAACGACCGGCTTTCATCACTTCGAGCCCCAGAAAAATCAAAGATATTGGTGATTGCTCCGCGGGCTGCCTGTCCCGGCCCGGCACGCGCAACGCTACGCGGGAGACCGTCCGGAAAGTCCGGGAGACAGGTGGCTGGCGAGCCCATCGCGTCGTGCGGGGCCCATCACGCCGTTACCGGCGCTACGGATATCCGCGAAATGGTAGCCGCCGGGCGGGGCGGCGGCAAGTTGAGTTACGGTGGGGAAGCCTTGCCGGATGCGGTCCGGACCCCGTCCACGCCTGACCGGGAGGGCGGCCGCACGGGCCGGACGGACAGGTTCGGCACAGTGCGGCCCGGCCGCGTGAACATACGCCGGCGTCGGGGAGTTCCGGCATGGGCGGCGGACCCGCGCGGCCCTACACTATGCGGCTTCCCCGCGCGCCCGCGCGACTACCCCC
>MIDV01000058.1:66480-66851 GCA_001830245.1 Lysobacterales bacterium RIFOXYA1_FULL_69_10
CTCGCCTGCCCGAGGCCGACCGCGCCGCCGTGCAGGCCATGGCCGCCGACCTGGTCGCACGCGTGCGCGCCCGTGCCCGCCACCAGGGCGCGATCGAAGCCTTCATGCGCCAATACGACCTGGGCAGCGAGGAAGGCGTGGTGCTGATGTGCGTGGCCGAGGCATTGCTGCGCATCCCCGACCAGGACACCGCCGACAAGCTGATCCGCGACAAGCTGGGCGACGCCGACTGGAAGCGCCACATGGGCCAGTCCGACTCCGTGCTGGTCAACGCCTCGACCTGGGGCCTGATGCTGACCGGCCACCTGGTCGACCTGGCCGACGACACCAAGCGCGACGTCCACGGCGCCTTCAAGCGCCTGGTCGGCCGC
>MIDV01000058.1:66882-73340 GCA_001830245.1 Lysobacterales bacterium RIFOXYA1_FULL_69_10
CGGCGAAGCGCTGTCGCGCGCGAAGAAAGGGGCCAACGCCGCCTACCGCTATTCGTTCGACATGCTCGGCGAGGCCGCGCTCACCGCGGCCGATGCCGCGCGCTACCTGCAGGCCTACCGCGACGCGATCGAGGCCATCGGACGAAGTGGCGCCCACGCCGGCACCGAGGTGTTCGGCGCGCCCAGCATTTCCGTGAAGCTGTCGGCGCTGCACCCGCGCTACGAGCACGCACAGCGCGAGCGCGTGCTGGCCGAACTCACCCCCCGCGTGCTGGAGCTGGCGCAACTCGCGCGCGGCCACGGCATCGGCTTCACCGTCGACGCCGAGGAGGCCGACCGGCTGGAGCTGTCGCTGGACGTGTTCGCCGCGGCCTACGCCGATGCGTCGCTGGACGGCTGGGAAGGCTGCGGACTGGCCGTGCAGGCCTACCAGAAGCGCGCGCCGGAGGTGATCGACTTCATCGCCGACCTGGCCCGCCGCCATGGCCGCCGCATCCCGGTGCGCCTGGTCAAGGGCGCGTACTGGGACAGCGAGGTCAAGCGCGCGCAGGTCGACGGCCAGGCCGGCTACCCGGTGTTCACCCGCAAGCCCAACACCGACGTGTCGTACCTGGCCTGCGCACGGCGCATGCTGGAAGCCGGCGATGCCGTCTACCCGATGTTCGCCACCCACAACGCGCACACCATCGCGGCCATCCACCGCCGCGCGGCGATGGTGGGCCGCGCCGGCCGCTTCGAGTTCCAGAAGCTGCACGGCATGGGCGACGACCTGTACGCAGAAGTCATCCCGGCCGACCGCCTCGACGCGCCATGCCGCGTGTACGCGCCGGTCGGCAGCCATGAGGACCTGCTGCCGTACCTGGTGCGCCGGTTGCTCGAGAACGGCGCCAACTCCAGCTTCGTCAACCGCATCACCGACGAGGCCGTCGCCATCGAGGACCTGGTGCGCGACCCGGTCGAAACCGTGGCCGCGTTCGAACAGATCCCGCATCCCCGCATTCCGCTGCCGGTCGACCTGTACCGCAGCTTCGGCATCCAGAGGAACAATTCCATGGGCGTGAACCTCGCCAACGACGATCAACTGCGCACGCTGGCCGAGCAGGTCAACGCTGCCGCCGCGCAGCGCTGGACCGCCAGGCCGCTGGTACCGGGCGCGAACCCGGCCGGCGAGCCGATTCCTTCGACCAACCCCGCCGACCGCCGCGAAGTGGCCGGCCAGTGGATGCCTGCCGACAGCGCCACCGTCGAGCGCGCGCTGGCGAACGCCGTGGACGCGCATGAAGGCTGGAACTCGACCCCGGCCGCCAGCCGCGCGGCAATCCTGGAGCACGCCGCCGACCTGATGGAAGCGCGCATGCCGCTGTTCATCGCGATGTGCACCAAGGAAGCCGGCAAAAGCATCCCCGACGGCGTCGCCGAGGTGCGTGAGGCGGTCGACTTCCTGCGCTACTACGCCGCGCAGGCGCGCGAGCTGTTCGCGCCGGAAGTGCTGCCCGGCCCGACCGGCGAGTCCAACACCCTGCACCTGTCCGGGCGCGGCGTCTTCGTGTGCATCAGCCCGTGGAACTTCCCGCTGGCGATCTACACCGGCCAGGTGGCCGCCGCACTGGCCGCCGGCAATACGGTGATCGCCAAGCCGGCCGAGCAGACCAGCCTGGTCGGCTTCGTCGCCACGCAACTGCTGCACGAGGCCGGCGTGCCCGAGGCGGTGCTGCAGTTCGTGCCGGGCGACGGCGCCACCGTCGGCGCGGCGCTCACCAAGGACCCGCGCGTGGCCGGCGTGGCGTTCACCGGCTCCACCAACACCGCGCGCGCCATCAACCGCGCATTGGCCGCGCGCGATGCCGCGATCGCCGTGCTCATCGCCGAGACCGGCGGGCAGAACGCGCTGATCGCCGACTCCTCGTGCCTGCCCGAGCAGCTGGTCAAGGACGTGATGGCCTCGGCGTTCACCTCCGCCGGCCAGCGCTGTTCGGCCGCGCGCATCCTGTTCGTGCAGGAGGACATCGCCGACAAGGTCGAGCAGATGCTCGCCGGCGCGATGGCCGAGCTGCGCGTGGGCGACCCGGGCCTGCTGTCGACCGACGTCGGCCCGGTGATCGACGAGGACGCGATGGCGATGCTGCGCGAGCACGCCGCGCGCATGGACCGCGAGGCCACGCTGATCGCGCAGGCGCCGATGAACGACGACGCCGCGCACGGCACGTTCTTCGCGCCGCGCGCGTATGCGCTGCGTTCGCTGGACCAGCTGCACGAGGAGATCTTCGGGCCGATCCTGCACGTGCTGCGCTGGAAGGGCGACGACCTGGACGGCGTACTGTCCCAGATCAACACCACCGGCTACGGCCTGACGCTCGGAATCCACTCACGCATCGACCAGACCGTGGACTACATCGCCTCGCGCGCGCGCGTCGGCAACTGCTACGTCAACCGCAACCAGATCGGCGCGGTGGTCGGCGTGCAGCCGTTCGGTGGCCAGGGCCTGTCGGGAACCGGTCCCAAGGCCGGCGGCCCGCACTACCTGCCGCGCTTCACCACCGAGAAGGTCATCACCATCAACACCACCGCCTCGGGCGGCAATGCGTCGCTGCTGACGTTGGGGGAGTGACCCTCCCGCATTCCAAGCAGGCGTCGAGCACGCCGCCCAACGAAGCCCCGCGATGCGGGGCTTCGTGTTTTGGCAGGGGACGCATCCGGCGGCTCGCGTCCGGCGGGCTGACGGGTGGGTGATGCTGGACTCAAGTGGCGCGGCGCCGTTGGCGAGGGCGGCTTGGCACCGCATGCAAAAAAAACCCCGCCGAAGCGGGGTTTTTTCTGTTCCGACCGGTCAACCGATCAGAAGCGGTACTGCGCCGAGACGCCGAACAGGTTGGCGTTGCCGTCGAACGGACCGGTCACGCGGCTGCCGCCGCTGGCGATGTCGACCTTCGGGTCGTCCGGCTCGATGCGGGTGTAGGCCAGGTTGACGTCCAGCGCCGGGCTGACCTGCCAGGTGGCGCCGATGGAGTACCACAGGCGGTCGTCATCGGGCAGGCGCGGGGTGCGGTGCTCGATGCTGGTCGGGGTCTCGTCGCTGGCGACGCCGCCGCGCAGGGTCCACGCGTCGTTGAGCTTGTACTCGGCGCCGATGGAGGCGAACACGGTGTCTTCCCACTCGAAGGGCTCGACCGCGTCCGGATCCGGGTTGTCGAAGTTGATGCGCACTTCGCGCAGCGACGACCAGCCGGTCTCGGCCCAGGTGGCCATGACCATAAAGCGGTCGGTCACGTCGAACGTCGCGGCCACCGAGGTGATCGACGGCGTGGTCAGCTGCGCGGTGACGCCGCCGTCCTGGAACAGCGGGGACGTCATCGGGCTGGCGCCGAACACCGCGGCGACATCCTGCGGGACGGTCCAGTCGGCATCGCCGTCCAGGTCGTAGTCGATCTCGGAGCGGTAGCTCAGGCCGACCGAGAAGCGGTCGTTGGGACGCAGGTTGACGCCGGCCAGCCAGCCGAAGCCGCTGTCATCGCCCTGCACCTCGACGAAGCCGTCGCGCGCCTGCGGGCGGGCGAACGGCAGCGGGCGGGTGGCCGGGTTGGAGAACAGCAGGGTACCGAAGTCGACGGCCTTGGACAGGGTGACGTCGGCGGTCGAGTAGATCGCGCCCACGCCGACCGAAAGGTGGTCGGGAATGATGTCCAGCGCGGCCGAGAAGGTCATGTCCACGACCTTCACGTCGGAGGTCTGGGCGAAGTAGCGGCCGACCCAGCCCGCTTCGTACTCGGTCTTCAGGCCGAACGGCGCCGACACCATGGCGCCCAGCGCCAGCCCGTTGTCGAGCTTGTGCACGATCGAAAGCGCCGGCACCGGGGTGACGTCGCCGGCGTTGCCGCCGTTGCTGCCGGTCAGCGGCTGGCCCAGTGCGTCGGTGCCGCTGCCCTGGAATTCATAGTTGAGGTCGATCACGGTCACGTCGGCCTGCACCGTCGTGCCTTCGAACTGGGTCATCGTGGCCGGGTTGTTGACGACCACCGAGGTGTCGCCGGTCTTGACGCCCGAGCCGGCAAAAGCGCTGCCCATCGACTTGACGCTGTTTTCCTTGAGCTGGAAACCCGATGCCTGGACCTGGCCGAATGCCAGCGCGCCGGCGATGCCCAGCGCGAGCGCCGAAAGGCGCGTGAGGCGGTGTGCGTGTTGCATGCGTGTTCTCTCCAGTGGAGTGTTCTGTATGGTCATCGCGGGCCGTGGGCGGCTCCGTCGGCGCGGCGTTTTCGGCGGCCGGACAAGCAGACCCGACGTACGACGCCGTATGCACTATAGCGTGGGGGTTAACCGAACGCTAACAATACGGCGGGCGCTGCCACGCTACGGTGCGGCTCCGTGACCGTGTCCCCGCTCCGCCCCGCGCGGAGCCCTTCGAACGGAAGTCCCGCCCCGTGTTCATTGCCGTCCCCTCCCGCCAGAAATCGCCGATGCGTTGGGCCACGCCGCTGCTGTTCGCCGTGCTGTGGCTGTGCTTCACCTGGGTGATGCTGGCGCCCGACGGTGAGCAGCGCCGCCTGTTGCTGGAGTGGGCGGCACTGTCGGGTGGCCTGGCGTCGCCGGAGGCGTGGCGGGCATCGCTGCAGGACGGCAACAGCCTGCGCCTGGCCAGTGCGCTGTTCCTGCATGCCGACTGGGCCCACCTGCTGGGCAACCTGGTGTTCCTGCTGATCTTCGGGTTGCCGGCCGAGCGGGCGATGGGGCCGTGGCGGTTCCTGCTGCTGTTCCTGCTGGGCGGCGCAGTGGCCAACCTCGCCGCCGTCGCGGTGATCGACACCCCCGACCAGTTGATCATCGGTGCCAGCGGCGCGGTGTCTGCGCTGATCGGGGCCTATCTGGCGCTGTTCCCCGGTGCGCGCCTCGGGCTGGTGCTGCCGCTGGGGCTGTTCCTGCAGTTCGTGAAAGTGCCGGCCGCGCTGCTGATCGGCATCTGGGCGCTACTGCAGTTCGTCTTTACGTTCATCGGCCCGGCGTACGGCGCGGTGGCGTGGTCGGCGCATCTCGCGGGCTTCGCGTTCGGCGGCGCGTTCGCGCTGATGGCGCGCGCCGGCATCGCGCGGCGGTTGCGGCGCAGCCGAGGGTACTGACCAACGGGAACCGGGGACCGCACGCCGTCCGGCTTCAGCGCTGCGGCCAGCAGCCCGCGGCAGCCGGCGCGCTTGCGATGCAACGCGAGTGCCCCCACCGTGTGGACATCCACACGAATGACTCCGCGCCGATGTCCAAGCCTCTCTACAAGGTGACGTTCCTCAACGCCGGCAAGGTGTACGAGCTGTACGCGCGGCGCGTTTCATCCGGCGCGCTGTGGGGCTTCACCGAAGTGGCCGACCTGGTGTTCGACGTGCACGAGGGCGTGGTCGTCGACCCGACCGAGGAGCGCCTGCGCGACGAATTCGGACAGACCCGCGTGCTGCACCTGCCGATGCAGAGCATCGTGCGGATCGAGGAGGTCGAGCGCAAAGGCACCTCGGCGATCCGCGATGCCGCCACCGGCGAGAAGGTGGTCACGCCGTTTCCGTTGCCGGCCAAGCCGCGCTGACTCGAGTCATCCGTCGCGGCACCCCCAGGGCCGCGCACGACGGCACCGCCGCATCCGTTTTTTACCCGGGTTTGACTGGACCCGTCAGCGCGACGGGGCCGCGGCAGTGGCCGCGGCACGCTTGAGCTCGGCCAACGCCGCGTCGATGTAGCGCGTGCCGTCCAGCACCTCGCCGGCGTTCTTGCCGGCCAGCGCCTCGTCGTCGCCCTGCAGGTGGCCCGGCAGGCTGGCTTCGCTGAAGCTTGGGCGTACCGGTTCGCCGTCGCCGTTCTCGGCCTTCAGCACCACGTCCGGGACGATGCCCTGGGCCTGGATCGACCGACCGCTGGGCGTGTAGTAGCGCGCGGTGGTCAGCTTCACCGAGTCGCCGTTGTCCAGGGGCAGCACGGTCTGCACGGAGCCCTTGCCGAAGGTGCGGCTGCCGACAACGCGCGCGCGGTCGTTGTCGCGCAGCGCGCCGGCCAGCACCTCGGCGGCACTGGCGGACCCCGCATCGACCAGCACCACGACCGGCGCGCCTGCGAGGCGGTCGCCGGCAGTGGCGCTGAAGCTGGCATCGCTGATGGCGAGGCGGCCGCGGGTGGCGACGATCTCGCCGTCCTCCAACAGTTCGTCGGCGATCTGAACCGCCGAGGTCAGCAGCCCACCCGGGTTGCTGCGCACGTCGATCACAAGGCCACGCAGCTGACCGCCGGCCTGCGCCTTCAGCGCATCGACCTGCGTGGCGAAATCCGCCGCGGTGTCGGCCTGGAACGCGGCCACGCGGACGTAGCCGTACCCCGGCTCCAGCATGCGCGAGCGCACGCTGGTGATGCGGATGGTCTCGCGGGTGATGGTGACCTCCAGCGGGCTGTCGCGGCCCTCGCGCTCGATGGTCAGCCGCACCTGGCTGCCG
>MIDV01000059.1 GCA_001830245.1 Lysobacterales bacterium RIFOXYA1_FULL_69_10
AGGTAGATCGCCGACAGCGTGACACCCGGGCCGAACTGGCTGAGCAGCACGATGGCGTTCTGCGCGACCCAGTCGGCACCGCCGCTGCGCTCCAGCGCGATGCCCAGCGGCAGCACGCCGGCCAGCAGCATCACCACGCGCCAGTCGACCGCCTCGTAGGCCTCGTCCGGCTCCAGGCAGCGCAGCACCACCAGCGCCACGCAACCCAGGATCGCCGCCGCCACGATCGGCAGCCAGCCACTCGCGGCGGCCACGATCACCGCCGCCAGCACCGCCGCCGAGATCAGCGCACGGCGCACGTCCACGCGCTGCTGCGCGCGCTCGCCCAGCACCACCACGCCCGGATTCTGCCGCAGCGCGGTCAGCGTCGATTCGGTCGCATCCACCAGCAGGATGTCGCCCAGCGCCAACGGCACCTGGTCTATCGGCCGGCGCAGCACCGCACGTTGGCGCTGCAGGCCGTGTACCCGCACGCGATAGGTATGTCCGAAGCGCATGCCGGCCAGGGTATGGCCGATCAGCGGCGAGCCGGGCGCGACCATCACCTCGGCGTGCAGCCGTTCTTCTTCGTCCCCAGCCGGGTCCAGTTCGGGCGCGACCCGGTCGTAGTCCAGCTTGTGGCGGCGGCGCAGCGCCTCGACCTGCTCCCACTCACCCTGCAGCAGCAGGCGGTCCCCGAAGCGCAGGCGGGTCTGCGAGGCCGGCGTGGTCTTGCCGCCGCGGCGGATCACATCCACCAGTTCCAGTGGCAGCGCAGGCGGCCTGGGCGGCGCGGCGGGCGTCCCGTCTTCCCCGTTGTCCCCGGCCGGCCCGGTATCGCCGTCGGCGGCCGTGTCGCGTGCCTCGTCCTTGTCCTGCTCCGTGCGTTCGGGGGCTTCCTCCGGCTTGAGCAACTCGCCTGCCGGGCGATCGATGGCCGGCGACTTGTCCGGTACGACCAGCTCGGCCATGAAGCGGCCGCCGTGGCCCTCGGTGTCGGGCTGGTCCACGCCCAGATCCGGCAGCAGGAACCGCCGCGCGACCATCAGGTACACCAGGCCGACGCCGACGAAGAGGATGCCCAGCGGCGCGAACTCGAACAGGCCGAAGCCCTCGCGACCGGTCTGCTGCGCCAGCGAGTTGACCAGCAGGTTGGTGGAACTGCCGATCAGCGTGCACACGCCGCCGAACTGCGCGGCGAACGACAGCGGGATCAGGAACTTCGACGCCGGCTGCCGGTTGGCGGCGGTGGCGGCCATCACCAGCGGGATGAACACGGCCACGGCGGCGGTGTTGTTGATGAAGCCCGACACCGCCGCAATCGCGCCCATCATCACCAGCGCGAACAGCCAGCCCGATCGGATCCGCGACAGCATCTCGCCCAGGCCCTGCAGCGCGCCGCTGCGTTGCAGGCCGGCGCTGAGCACGAACATCGCCGCGACCGTGATCGTCGCCTGGCTGGAAAAGCCCGACAGCGCTTCGCCCGGCGTCACCAGGCCCAGCACGAGCAGGCTGGCCAGCACCAGCAGCGCGACCACGTCGACCGGCAGCTTCTCGGTGACGAACAGGTACACCGCACCGGCCAGCACCGCCAGCGTCAGCCACAGCTCCATGCCCATCTCAGCGATGTCCCGTCGGCATGGCGCGCATCATCCGTGTGCCTTCGTGCGCATCGCCGCGCCGTAGCGCAGCGGCGCGTCATCGGCCCGGCCCAGTTCCAGCGGCTGGAACCGCGGCTCGGCTTCGTCGACGGCCTCGGCGCGCTCGATGCGCACGCGCAGGTCGAACCATGCCGCCTGCCCGGTCACCGGGTCGGCGTTGGCGTAGTCGCCGCGTGGGGTGATGTCGGAAATCAGGTGGTTGAGCAGGAAGCCCTTGCGGCCTTCCGGTGCGTCCTTGCCCAGCCGCCACGCGCCCTTGCGCTTGCCGATGGCGTTCCACGTCCAGACCGTGTCGGGCTGGACGTTGGCCGCGAGCTTGGCCTGCACGGTGATGCTGCCGACGTGCGAGGTCACGGTGATCCAGTCCTCATCGCCGATGCCGTGGCGCGCGGCGGTATCCGGGTGCAGGTACAGCCAGTTGCGTGTCGCGATCTGCCGCAGCCACGCGTTCTGGCTGCCCCACGCGTGGTACATGAACATCGGACGCTGGGTGACGGCGCTGAGGGGGAAGGGGTGCTGTCCTTCTCCCTGCGGGAGAAAGTGCCCGGAGGGCGGATGAGGGTTCGGTGTGTAGTGGGCACTCCGCGCTTGCGTCGAACCCTCACCCCAACCCCTCTCCCGGAGGGAGAGGGACTTTTGCTCAACCTGCGCCCCCTCGAACGGCTCGTACCACATCGGCAGCGGGTCGAAGTACGTCGCCACGCGCTCGCGGTGTTCGGCCGGCGGCAGGTGCGCGCCATGGCCCTGCCCGGCGAGGCGGAACTTCTGCAGCGTCTCCGAGTACACCTGCAGCACGATCGGGTCGGCGTGGCCGAGGAAGCCCATCGTCCGCGCCCAGTCGAGATAGCCGCGGTTGGCCATCTTGAAATAGCGCGCGTGCTCGGGGATCTCGCTGCACCAGAAGCCGCCGTTTTCGATGTAGCGCTGCAGCTGGTCGGGGTTGGGCGCGCCCTTGGCTTCGGACTGTCCATCGACGCCGCGCCAGCCGGCCAGCAGGCCGACGCCGGGCGCGCGCTCGTGGCGGACGATGTAGTCGGCGTAGTCGCGGTACTTCGCCGAACCGTCCTCGTTGACCATGTTCGGCAGGCCCAGCCGCGCGCCCAGCTCCAGCAGCACCGACTGGAATCCGCGCACATCACGCGGCTTGCCGCCCGCGCCCTGCTGGGCCGGGTCCAGCACCGGGTGGCGGATTGCGTCGCTGGCACCGTCGGCGTCGGAG
The DNA here is from genome assembly GCA_001830245.1 of Lysobacterales bacterium RIFOXYA1_FULL_69_10. Classification (GTDB taxonomy): domain Bacteria; phylum Pseudomonadota; class Gammaproteobacteria; order Xanthomonadales; family Xanthomonadaceae; genus Lysobacter_C. Next base: position 2,860 of record MIDV01000059.1, read on the forward strand.
ATCGGCCGGTCCAGCATGCTGATCGCGTCGAAGCGCTCCAGGTACGTCGTGTCCGGCAGCACCAGGTCGGCGTAGGCCACCGTCTCGGAGGCGTAGGCGTCGGAGTAGATGATCCGCGGGATGCGGTACTCGCCGGCCTCGTCCCTGTCGGTCAGCCAGCGGATCGTCTGCGCGGTGTTCATCGACGAGTTCCAGCCCATGTTCGCCATGAACATCAGCAGCGTGTCGATGCGGTAGGGATCGCCGGCCCAGGCGTTGCGGATGACGGTGTGCATCATCCCGTGCGCGCTCAGCGGGTAGCCCCAGCTGAAGGCGTGGTCGATGCGGCGTGGCTGGCCGTCCGCATCGACGACGAGGTCCTCCGGTCCGTGCACGAACCCCAGCGGCGCGGCGTCCAGCGTGCCGTCCTCGCGCCGGGTCTTGCCAGGGCGGTTGGGCGGCGGCACCGGCTTGGGAAACGGCGGCTGGTAGCGGAACGAGCCCGGTGCATCCACCGCGCCCAGCAGCAGCTGCAGCAGGTGCAGCGCACGGCAGGTGTGGAAGCCGTTGCTGTGCGCGCTGATGCCGCGCATCGCGTGCATCGCCACCGGCCGGCCGGTCATGGTCGCGTGCTCGCGGCCCCAGGCGTCGGTCCACGGGATGGGCAGCTCGAACTTGCTGTCGAAGGCGGCCTCGGCCAGCTCGCGCGCGATGCGGCGGATGGTGTCGGCGGGGATGCCGCAGCGCCCGCTCACCGCGTCGGGTGCGTATTGCGGGTCGAGGTAGCGTTCGGCAACGAGATGGAACGCCGGCACCGCGGTGCGGCCGTCGGGCAGCGTGTATTCGCCGACGACGGCGGGCGAGATGCCGACGGCGTCGGCGGGGCTGAAGCCCCTCTCCCCGTGGGAGAGGAGTTGGGGTGAGGGTTCGGCGGCCGATGCTGCTTCACGGTGCTCCGCATCCTCACCCCCATCCCCTCTCCCGAGGGGAGAGGGGCGAAGGGCGCACAACGGCCGCCCTTCGTCGTCGCGCGCGAACAACCCGTCATCCGCCCCGCCCGGGTTGCGCACCACCAGCCAGTGCGCGTTGGTGTAGCGCACCAGGTAGTCCAGGTCGATGCGATCGGCCTTGAGCAGTTCATGGATCAGCGCGAACGCGAACAGCCCGTCGGTGCCGGGGCGGATGCCGATCCACTCGTCGGCGATCGCGCCGTAGCCGCTGCGCACCGGGTTCACCGCGACGATCTTGGCGCCGTGCTCCTTCAGCTTGCCGAGGCCGAGCTTGATCGGGTTGGAGTCGTGGTCCTCGGCCACGCCCCACAGCATCAGGTAGCGCGCGTGTTCCCAGTCGGGCTCGCCGAACTCCCAGAAGCTGCCGCCCACCGAATACAGCCCGCCGGCGGCCATGTTCACCGAGCAGAAGCCGCCGTGTGCGGCGTAGTTGACCGTGCCGAACTGCTGCGCCCACCAGCCGGTCAGCGCCTGGCTCTGGTCGCGGCCGCTGAAGAACGCCAGCTCGTCCGGGTTGCGCTCGCGGATCGGCGCCAGCCACGACGTCGCGATGTCGAGTGCCTCGTCCCATTCGATCTCGCGGAACTCGCCCGAGCCGCGCTCGCCCACGCGCAGCAGCGGCTTGTCCAGCCGCGCCGGCGAGTAGTGCTGCATGATCCCGGCCGACCCCTTCGCGCACAGCACGCCGCGGTTGACCGGGTGGTCCGGGTTGCCCTGGATGTAGCGGATCTTGCCGTCCGTCAGCCACACCTTGATGCCGCACCGGCAGGCGCACATGTAGCAGGTCGTGGTCTTGACCTCGTCGCCCGGCGAGGGCGAGAGGTTGAGGTCGGGCTCGCGCATCCGCTCATTGTGCCGACAGGCCGTGACGAGGGCGAGGTTGAAACGCCTGCCCGGATGCGGCAGTGGCGCCGTCGCACGGCCCGGTGCGATGCTAGCCGCCCCCGCCGGAGCCCCCCGCCATGGAACGCATCGAACGCATCCACGCCCTGCACCGCATCCTGACCGCCGCCCGCTACCCGGTGACGGTGCAGCGGCTGCAGGAAGAGCTGGAGTGCTCGCGTGCCACCGTCTACCGCGACCTCGCCTACCTGCGCGACTACCTGATGGCGCCGGTGGTGGGCAACGGCGAGGCGGGCTTCCGCTACGACCCCGACGAGGCCGACCGCTTCGAGCTGCCCGGCCTGTGGCTGAGCTCGCAGGAGCTGCACTCGCTGCTGGCCGCGCAGCAGCTGATGATGCGCAGCGGCGGCGGGGTGCTGTCGACCGCGCTGGCGCCGCTGCAGCACCGCATCGAGAAGCTGCTGGACGAACACGCCGGCGGCCGGCGCGTGCCGGTCGAGCGCGTGCGCGTGATCCCGCACCGCTCGCGCAGGCTGGACGAGACCGCGTTCCGCAATGTCGCCACCGCAGTGCTGGACCGCAAGCAGCTCGCGTTCGAATACCGCGCGCGGTCCACCGACGAGCGCACCCGCCGCACGGTGTCGCCGCAGCGGCTGACCCACTACCGCGAGAACTGGTACCTGGACGCGTGGGACCACGACCGCGACGGCCTGCGCAGCTTCTCGGTCGACCGGATCACAGCCGCGCGCGTGTCCGACGCCGCTGCGCGCGACGTGCCCGACGAGGAACTTGACCGCCAACTGGCCTCCAGCTACGGCATATTTTCGGGCACGCCCAAGGGCATGGCGACGGTGCTGTTCAGCGCCAAGGCCGCGCGCTGGGTGGCCGACGAGCATTGGCATTCGCAGCAGCAGGGCCGCTTCCTGCCCGATGGCCGCTACGAGCTCAAGCTGCCCTACAGCTCCGGGCGCGAACTGCTGATGGACGTGCTGCACTACGGCAGCGACGCCGAGATCATTGAGCCCGCGTCGCTGCGCGAACAGGCACGCAGCCTGCTGTCGCTGGCGCTGGGCCAGTACGAATGATGGCAGCGGCGGACGCGCCGAAGATCGAGGCGGGGGAGAAGGTCGCACTTGTCCTGGGCGCGGGCGGTGCACGCGGGCTGGCGCAGATCGGCGTGATCGAGGCCTTGCAGGCGCGCGGGCTCAACATCGTGGCGGTGGCCGGGTCGTCGAGTGGCGCGCTGGTCGGTGGGCTGTTCGCGTCGGGCCGGCTGACCGAGTTCCGCGACTGGCTGCTGACGCTGAGCCGCACCGACATGCTGCGGCTGCTCGACCCGGTGTTCGGCCGCAATTCGCTGTTCGAGGGCGAGCGCCTGATCCGCGCGCTGCGCGAGCGCGCGGGCGAACCGCGCATCGAGGATCTCGCCATCGACTTCACCGCGGTCGCCGTCGACCTGCTGCGCCAGCGCGAGGTGTGGCTGCGCGAAGGCGACCTGTGGGACGCGGTGCGCGCATCGATTGCGATCCCCGGCCTGTTCACGCCGTACGAAATGCACGGCCGCGAGCTGGTCGACGGTGGCCTGCTGGCGCCGCTGCCGATCGCCGCCACGCGCCTGTCGGACGCGCACCGGTTGATCGCGGTGGACATGCATGGCTGGCCGCGGCGTCCGCCCGGCGCACCGGCGCGGCCGGAGCTGGAGCCCACGCCGGAGGAGCGCGACCGCCAGAACCGGCTGGCGCGCTGGATGCGCCGCCGCTGGCGCCGGGTGCATCCCAGCGATGACGCGCTGGCCGCGGACGAGAAGGCGGCCGGCGATTTCGGCTTCACCGAACTCATGGCGCGCTCGCTGGACACGATGCAGGCGCAGATTGCCCGCGTGCAGCTGGCGCTGGACCCGCCGGAACTCGTCATCCGCATCCCGCGCGACGCGTGCCAGTTCTATGAGTTCTGGCGCGCCCGCGAACTCATCGCCATCGGCCGCGCCGAGGCCGACGCCGCGCTCAACAGCGCCGGCTACTGAGAAGGCCTCTGTAGGAGCGGCTTCAGCCGCGAAAAAACCATCCAGTCCTTTGTAGGAGCGACGCAAGTCGCGACCGCCATGCCCGGGCGAGCAACGCGGGTCGCGACTTGCGTCTCCTACAAAGGGCCCTGTCGGCAACCGAGGTCGTGCAGAAGCTTCGCGGCTGAAGCCGCTCCTACAAAGGCTACGGGTCCTTCGGGTACGCAAACCCGAGCTGCCCCACCTGCTCGCGCACCTGCGGCACGCGGTAGAGCTTGTCGGTATCCACCCCGTGGCCGTCCATCCGCTCGACCAGGTCCTTGTAGAGCGCGTCGCCCATCACCGGCTCGCGCGCGAACACCCACGCCAGGTCGCGACCCGGGTAGCCGATCAGCGCCCAGCTGTAGTCGGGCGCCACTTCGAGGATGCGGAACTTGGTCGGGATGACGCGGAAGAACCATGTCGTCCAGTCGCGGTTGCCGGTGCCGTCCTTCACGGTGGCGCGCGAGTCGAACGTCTTGACCGGCTGGTCGAAGCCGGTGCGGTAGGTGTAGCGCACGTCGATGCCGCCGTCGGGCCGCAGCGTGTAGGTGTCGGAACTGGCGACATGCCCCTCCTCGGCGAAGTACGGCACGTGGGCGATGACGTGCCACTCGCCCATGAAGCGTTGCAGGTCGATCGGTGTGCGGGACGCGGCGACGGGGCCGCTGCCGGTGG
>MIDV01000060.1 GCA_001830245.1 Lysobacterales bacterium RIFOXYA1_FULL_69_10
TGGCCGACAAGGTGAAGCAGGCCCGCAAGCAGTTGCCCGTTTCGCCCAAGACCGGCCTGCTGTACGCGGCCATCGAGTCGCAGGAACGCCTGCGCGGCGACATCGTCGATGCGGCGATGAACGCGGTGCTGGCGGACGGACTGGGCACGATCCGCGACCGCACCGCGTTCGAGCAGCGGCGCGACGAGGCCGGCAGGCGCCTGTTCGGTGAAGCGATGGAACGGCTGAAGCTGGCCGAGGCCATCCTGTCCGCCGTCGCCGACCTCAAGCCACAGCTGGAAGCACCGCTGATGGGCTGGGCACGCGGCAACCTGGACGACCTGCGCGCGCAGCTCGCGGCGCTGGTGCATCCCGGCTTCCTGCGCGATACGCCGGCGGACGCGCTGGCGCAGTTGCCGCGCTACGTGAAGGCGATGCGCCTGCGCGCCGAGCGCGCCGTGCGTGACCCCGCCCGCGACCAGGCCCGCATGCTGGACATCAAGCCCTTCGCCGATGCGCTGGCGCAGGCGGTGGAGGAGGGCGTGGCGGAATCGCCCGGCTGGCAGGCCCTGCGCTGGGACCTGGAGGAACTGCGCGTGTCGATGTTCGCCCAGGAGCTGGGCGCGCGTGCCGGCGTGTCGCCGAAAAAGCTCGCGCAGCGCCTGCAGGCGCTGCGCGGCTGAGCGGGCGTCACTTGATGCGGCGTACCTTGGCCGGCGTGTTGTAGCCGTCGATACGGAAGAACCAGTTGTTGAACAGGCCGGGCTTGATGGTCACGGCGGGGTTGGTCTTGCGCACGCCGCTCAGGCTGGCCGCTTCGACCTGTTCCCATACCTGCCCGTTGGCCAGCGTGTAGCGGTTGCCTTTCGCGAACCCCCTGAACTCGCCGGCCAGCGTGCTCTTGATCGGTTCGTCCGAGCCGAAATCGAAGAAGCCGCGGTTCTCGCGCTCCACCTGCTGGCGCGTCTCGGCCTGCGCCTGGGCGACCGCGGTCTGCGTCTCCTGGCGGACCTGTTCCACGGCGCGCGCGGTCTCGGTGCCGACCTTGCGGGTCAGCCATGCGCTGAGCGCCGACAGCTCGGCATCGGACAGCTTGTCCAGGCCGGCGGCCCTGAATTCCTCCGCCGTCATCGAGGCGCGCAGGTCGGCGAACCGCGCGTCGGTCGACGCGTCCTGGGCCAATGCGGCCAGCGGGGCGGTCAGCAACACGAGGGATAGAAACAAGCGGCTCATCTTCATGGTTGTTCCTGCGGTCGACTGGCCGGTAGTGTAGTCATTCCGGCGGCGCTTGGCCGCGGTCCCTTTCTGCCATGGTGCCCCCCGTTCACGACATCGCCACGCTGCTGCAACGGCCCGCGCTGCAAGCGCTGCCGGAGCCGTTGCGGCATTCGCTCGCCGAAGCGGCGTCGCAGGACGGCGCCGATGCCGGCATGCCCGATCCGGTGGGCGTGGCCGCAGACACCCTGGATACGCTGGCGGCCCTGTCCGCCGATGGCGACGTGATGCTGGCCGCGTTGCTGTACGCGGCGCCGGCCCTGCAGTCCGCGGTGCGGGGCGGCAAGGGCACGTCCGCCGCGCTGGCCGATCTGCGCGAAGGCCAGGCGGCGGCGGCCCAGGTATGGGCCCTGCATGCGGAGCAGGAGCGCAGCGTCAACACCGAAGGCCTGCGCCGATTGCTGCTGGCGATCGTGCGCGACCTGCGGGTGGTGACGATCCTGCTGGCGCGCCAGCTGGCGCGCATGCGCGCGGCC
>MIDV01000061.1:0-2088 GCA_001830245.1 Lysobacterales bacterium RIFOXYA1_FULL_69_10
CCAGGCGGATGTGGTCGCCGAACGCCCTGGCCCGTGCGACGTAGGTCGCATACGCGGGCTCGGCGATGTCCATGAGGATGCAGCCGGAGGCATTCCGGACACACTCCAGGCGCGCCCACATCGGCGGCCTCGGCGTGCGCCGCCCGGCCTCCACCCCGTCGCCGCCGCACGCACGCCGCAAGGCATGGGCAGCGGCTGCGTCGGCCATGTCCGCGCGATAGAACACACCGGCGACCTGACCGTCCACTGCGTCCTCCAGCTGAACGCGCAGCGCTTTCCCGGATTCGTATTCGCCGCGCATGGCGGTACACGTCGACATCTCATGCGGTGAGGGCGGCACGAGCGCTGTTTCGCAAGCCGGCGGCAATGCAGTCCCCGCAGGCCACCGGTCCAACATCTCCGCGAACAGTTCCATCTGGCCCTCGGCCACGCGCTGTGCAACCGACCAGACCAGCAACGACTCCGAGTGGGCATTCAGTTGTCGCCACGCAGAAATATCTCCGCACACCTGCGACAGGGCCGGGGCCGTTTCGCCGGTGACGAAGCGCACGGCTCGATCGGATTGAAGCGCAACGCTGACGCCACCCAGCGACTCCGGCCATGCAAGGGTGTCCGGCAGCAACGACCGGTAATGACCGTACAAGGACAGCCGGTCGACACGGTCGATCCACGCCCGGTGCGCCTCGACCCACCCCTTGGCATCGTCGCCCGCCGTCTCCACCGCGGACAGGCAGGGCCCGTCGCCACTGCACGGCGCGGCGTCCGGGTCGGGCTTGAACGGCGCCATGTCGCCCACCAGGTGCCGCTCGAAATCCTTCGGCAGCGTGAGCAAGCCGTTCGTTGAATCCACGGCGATGCCCTGCCACGGGGCAGGCTGCTCCAATGCCGACAGTTCCGCCTCGCCGAGGGGGTAGCGCAGCAGCATCATCGCCGTGAAGGCGTTGCGGCCGGGCAGTTCGACCGGACGCTCCATTTCCGCCAGCGCGGCCCGTTGCGCCGGCGTGGCGCCACGCCATGCCGATGCGCCATACACCGCCCCCGCCAGCAGGACCACGCTGCCGGCCGCCACCAGCATCCACTTCACGCCCTGGTGCATCGCATCCCCCTGCCGAATCCGTTCAGCCGTGCATCCTGTCGCAGCCCGGTGCCGACGGCAAACACGGCGGCATCCCGCCGGGGTATGCTCGGACGTCCGCAACAGGGGGCGGCCCATGTCGAACCTCGTGTCCGACAACGAACACGACGCACCGCCGTTGCCGGAGATCGCCGGCTACCGCCTGCTGCGCGTCATCAACCACGGCGGCATGTCCACCGTGTACCTGGCCGAGCAGGTCGCGCTGTCGCGGGAAGTCGCCGTCAAGGTGATGATGCCGCAGGCGCTGACCGACGAGGTCAGCCGCCGCCGCTTCGAGAACGAGGTCCGCACCGTCGCGCGGCTGGAGCACCCGCACATCGTCGGCATCCACGAGGTCGGGCGTACCCGCGACGGGCTGCCCTACTACTCGATGCCGAACATGCCGCGGGGCCACCTGGGCCAGCGCACGTTCCATGAGGCGGTCGGACGCGGGGACGAACGCCGCGTACTGGAGATCACCCGTGCGCTGCTGTCGGCACTGGAGTACGCGCACGGGCGCGGCGTGGTGCATCGCGACGTCAAGGCCGAGAACGTGCTGTTCGACGAAGGCGAGCGCCCGCTGCTGGCCGACTTCGGCATCGCCCTGCGGCGCGGCTTCGGCCCGCGAGTGACATCGGCGGGCATGGCCGTGGGCAGCACCGCGTACATGGCACCCGAGCAGGCACGCGGCGAGACGGTCGATGGCCGTGCCGACCTCTACAGTCTGTCGGTTCTGCTGTGGGAAATGCTGACGGGCGAGCTGCCGTTCCGCGCCGGCGATGCGCTGACGATGGCCGTCATGCACGCGCAGGACCCGATCCCGAAACTGCCGCCCCACCTGCGCCACTGGCAGCGCTTCATGAACCGGGCGCTGGCAAAGCAGGCCGCGGCGCGGTTCCAGAATGTCGCGGAGATGCGCGAGGCAATCGACAGGGTGGGCAGCCGTCGGCCGCTGCCGGGCTCGGTCCTGCTGC
>MIDV01000061.1:2102-7216 GCA_001830245.1 Lysobacterales bacterium RIFOXYA1_FULL_69_10
CAGTTGCGTCGCCAGCCCAGGGTCGCGGCAATCGCGGCCGCACTTCTCATCACCGTGGGCGCGGGCGCGTGGCTGATGTCGCGCGATGGCGCGCAGGGCGACGGCTTCTTCCGCGCGGTCACCGCCAACGCGAACGACCCGGTGGCGACCGACCGCGTGGACGTTGCCGACGCGATGCTCCGCCCGCTGCCCGAAGCGCCTCTGCAGACGTCGCTGGAAAACGCACGCCGCCAGATCAAGGCCCGCAACCTCACCGAGCCGGAAGGCGACAACGCGTATGCCAGCGTGCTCAGCGCATGGCGGGTGGAGCCGGACAACCCCAACGTGCAGTCGGCCATCGGCGATCTCACCGATGCCTTCGCCGGCGAGCTCACCGGCCACCTGCGCGCCGGCCGGAATGCACGCGCACGCGAGTACTACGAACACGCGACCCGCCTGTCCACGACGACCCGCACGCAGGATTCCGACGCGATCGCGCGCATGCGCGCCGGGATCGAAGACGTCCTGTCGGACCGGGTCGACACGGCGGTACGCGACCATGACGCCGAGGCCGTGCAGCAGCTCGCCGCACTGGGCGGCACCTTCGGCCTGCCGAAATCGCAGACCGATGCCCTGCTCGCGCGTGCCGATGCCATCCCGCGTCGCGGACAGGCTGTGGCTGGCGATCCGCTCGGCGCCGTCATCATCGACGAAGGCCTCGCACTGGCACGCCGGCCGGTGTCGCGTGCGTTGTACTCGCGCTTCAGCCAGGCCACCGGGCGCGAGGCTTCGCTGTGCCGCGAGCGGGTGTCCCTGCTGCGTGTGATCGACCCGCGCAGCTGGCGCGAGCCGGGCTTCCCGCAGGGCAACGACGACCCCGTGGTGTGCGTGTCGGTCGCCGATGCGGAAGCCTTCGCCGGCTGGTACAGCCGCCAGAGTGGCCATAACTACCGCCTGCCCAGTGCGGCCGAGGCGCGGCAACTGGCCAGCCAGCTCGGCAACCGCCCGCTGTCGTTGTGGGTGCGCGACTGCGGCAGCGACTGCCAGCAGCGCCAGGTGCTGGGCGGCTCGTGGCGTGACGGAAAGGGGCAGCGCGCGCTGGCCGCCTCGCGCGGGTACGACGACGTCGGCTTCCGCCTGGTGCGAGAGCTCTAGCGCCAGGCGCGGGAGCGCCGCAGACGCCACCACGAACGGCGTGCCCGCCTACAATGCGCGCCATGCCTGACACCGCCCTGCCCCGCGCCAGCCTCAAGACCACGCTGATCACCGGCCTGCTCACCCTGCTGCCGATCTGGCTGACGTGGGTGGTGGTCAAGTTCGTGTTCGTGCTGCTGTCGGACATCAGCCGGCCGTTCACCGGCCCCATCCTGCAACGGATGGCCGACTCAAACCCGGCGGCCTGGGGTTGGCTGACCCAGCCCTGGGTCGACAACGGCATCGCACTGGTTGCCACCGTGCTGGTCATCCTGCTGTCGGGCGTCATGGCGCGGCGCGTGTTCGGCCAGCGGATGCTGCGCTGGATGGAGTCGCTGATCCTGCGCGTTCCCTTCGCCAGCACGATCTACTCCAGCGCGCGGCAGTTGCTCGACATCCTGCAGACCAAGCCCGACGGCACCCAGCGCGTGGTGCTGGTGGACTTCCCGCACACCGAGATGAAGTCCATTGGTTTTGTCACCCGGGTACTGCGCGAACAGGGAACAGGACGCGAACTGGCGGCCGTGTACGTGCCTACCACGCCCAACCCGACCTCCGGCTACCTGGAAATTGTCCCGGTCGAGAAGATCACGCCGACAGACTGGACCGTAGACCAGGCGATGAGCTTCATCATCTCAGGCGGCGCGGTTTCGCCCGAGTCGATCCCGTTCTCGCCGCCCGCGGCCGAACGCGCCTCCTGAGCCGCTTCCAGGCGCGCCTGCGTCCTGCGCAGTGACCTTCGGCCCATGCCAAGGCCTCCGGGCCCGGCGAGGCTCGCGGGCTATCCTGCCGGTCGGTCCCTTGTGCCTGACCGTCCCGCCGAACCGGAGAACGCGATGAATCCCGTTTCACTGCACCGCACCCTGCTCGCCCTGGCCCTGTCGACCGCCGTGGTCGGCTGCGCCACCACGGCGTCCGCGCCTGCACCCGCTACCACCGCTCCGGCCGGCAGCTCGGCCCAGGCCGAATCCAAGACCGAGCGGCTGGATGCGCTGTACGCGCAGTACTGGGAAGAGCTGCTCGAACTCAACCCGCTGGCAGCCACGTTCCAGGGCGACAGCCGCTACAACGACCGGATGCCGAACTTCCTGTCGGAGGAGTACCGCGACAAGTCCCGCGCGTTCACCCGACGCTGGCTCGACACCGTCGAGGCCGTCGGACCCGAGGGCTTGGAGGGCCAGGACCTGTTGAGCTACCAGATCTTCGTGCGCGACGCGAAGAACGAGCTCGCCGGCGAGCGCTTCCCCGGCTGGCAGCAGCCGATCAACCAGTTCTACAACTTCGCCTCCACCGCCGTGCAGCTGGGCTCGGGCACGGGCGCGCAGCCGTTCAAGACGGTCGAGGACTACGACAACTGGCGCAAGCGCGCCTCGCAGATCCCGCTGCTGTTCGACACCGCCATCGCCAACAGCCGCATCGGCGTGGAGAACGGCGTGGTGCAGCCGCGCGCGTTGATGGAGAAGGTGATCCCGCAGCTGGATGCGCTGATCAAGGACGAAGCCGAACAGACGCTGTTCTGGCGCCCGATCGAGACCATGCCCGAGTCGTTCCCGGCCGCCGACCGCGAACGCCTGACGGCCGAGTACCGGACGATGATCGAGGACGAGCTGATGCCGGCCTACCGCGAGATGCGCACGTTCGTCGCCGACGAGTACATGCCCCACACGCGCGATACCTCGGGCATGGGCGCGCTGCCCGGCGGCGACGAGTGGTACGCCTTCAATGCGCGCAACTCCACCACCACCGACCTGACCCCGGCGCAGATCCACCAGATCGGCCTGGACGAGGTGGCCCGCATCCACGGCGAGATGCGCAAGGTGATGGCCGAGGTGGGCTTCGAGGGAGACCTGCAGGACTTCTTCGCCTTCATGCGCGACGACCCGCGCTTCCAGTTCGAGAGCGAGGAAGCGCTGCTCACCTATTACCGGGCGCTCGAAGACAAGGTCAACGTCCACGTGCCCAAGCTGTTCTCGCTGACGCCGAAGGCGGCCTTCGAGATCCGCCCGGTCGAGCCGTTCCGCGCGCAGTCCGCCGCGGGTGGTTCGTACATGCGGCCGAGCGAGGACGGCAGCCGCCCGGGCATCTTCTACGTCAACACCTACGACCTGCCGACGCGGCAGAGGTGGGACGCGGAGGACCTGTTCCTGCACGAGGCGATCCCCGGCCACCACTTCCAGCTGGCGCTGCAGCAGGAGTTGACCGGGCTGCCGGCGTTCCGCCGCTTCGGTGGCGAGACGGCCTTCACCGAGGGCTGGGGCCTCTACGCGGAATCGCTGGGCAAGGACCTGGGTCTGTACACCGACCCGTACAACTACTTCGGCTACCTGCAGAACGAGCTGTGGCGTGCGATCCGCCTGGTGGTGGACACCGGTCTGCACAGCAAGGACTGGACCCGCGAGCAGGTGATCGCCTACATGCTGGAGAACTCCGCCACCGCCGAAACCCCGGCGATTTCCGAGACCGAACGCTACATGGCGATCCCGGGCCAGGCGCTGGCGTACAAGATCGGCGAGCTCAAGATCAAGGAGCTGCGCGCAAGGGCCGAGGCCGAGCTGGGCGCGGATTTCGACATCCGCGAATTCCACGCCGAAGTGCTCAAGGACGGCTCGGTGCCGCTGGACGTACTGGAAGGCAAGATCGACCGCTGGATCGCGGCCAAGAAGGCGTAAACCCCGCACACGCGTGGACCGACGGGCCGGCTCTTGCCGGCCCGTTTCCGTTCCGGGCCCGCGCGAGGTGCGGTTGTGCGGGCCGGCCCACCGACGCACACTGCCGGCCCCTCTTGCTCAAGGACGAGCCTGGTGCGCGCACCGCGTTTCCTGCTGCCCGCCGTACTGGCCTTGGCGGCCCTTCAATCCAATCCGCTGCGGGCGGCCGACGTGCCGCCGCGCACGACCATGCACGCCACTGCGCATCGCGACGGCATCGCCGTACAGCAGTACTGGGTGAGCGAAAAGCTCGACGGTGTGCGCGGGCGCTGGGACGGCAAGCACCTGTGGACGCGCGGCGGCCATCGCATCAACGCGCCCGCGTGGTTTACCCGCGGCTGGCCGACGGTGCAGATGGATGGCGAGCTCTGGATGGGACGCCGCCAGTTCGAGCGCACCAGCGCCGTAGTCCGCACGGCTCGTCCGGACGATGCCGACTGGCGCGACATGCGCTTCATGGTGTTCGACCTGCCGACCCACCCGGGACGGTTCGAGTCACGGCTGGTCGCGTTGCGACGGGCGGTCCAGACCGGCGGCATCGCATGGCTGCGCGCCGTGCCGCAAGTGCGCGTGGCCGACGCCCGGGCGCTGGAGCAGCTTCTCGATGAGGTGGAGGCCCGCGACGGCGAAGGGCTGATGCTGCACCACCGCGACTCCATCTACCGGAACGGGCGAAGCGAACTGTTGCTGAAGTACAAGCGCCACGACGATGCCGAGGCGCGTGTCGTTGCGCACCTGCCGGGCAAGGGCAAGTACAAGGGGATGACCGGTTCGCTGCTGGTGGAACGCGCCGATGGCATCCGGTTCCGCCTGGGCAGCGGCCTAAGCGATGCGCAACGCGCCAAGCCGCCGCCGATCGGTGCGTGGGTCACATACCGGTATGACGGGTTCACATCGAAGGGATTGCCGCGGTTCGCGCGGTTCCTGCGCGTGCGGCACGGCTGGACGCCCAAAGCCCCGGAATGACAGCCGCAGGATGGGTCTGAGCGCAGCGCTACCCATCATTGCGCCCGATACCGGGGGAGCGATGGGTATCGCTGCGCTCAACCCATCCTACGTTCGCCTGACGCGGCCACCCTTCTCACAGTCTCGGGCAATACGCGCACATAAAAAAGGGCCGGCATTTCTGCCGGCCCTCTTCATTTCACTTCACAGCGCCTGACTCAGGCACCCGCTTCGCGACGCGCGCCGCCGCGGCCGGCGCCGCCCCGGTGCTGCTTCGGACCGGCGTGC
>MIDV01000062.1:0-915 GCA_001830245.1 Lysobacterales bacterium RIFOXYA1_FULL_69_10
GGACTGCTACGCCAGCGCACCCCAGCGCATCGAAACGCCGCCGACGCCGACCCAGGCCGGCGCGCCCGCCAACGCCTCCGGCCACCTGCAGGGAGACTCTCCATGAAGCCCATTGCCTTGTCGGCCCTGGCCGGCGTCCTGCTGATCCTCGGTTTCGTGCCGGCCAGCCAGGCCGTGGAAATCCTGCGCTGGGAGCGGCTGCCCCTGCCGGTGCCGCTGGTGGTCGGTCAGGAGCGCGTGGTCTTCATCGACCGCAATGTGCGCGTCGGCGTGCCGGCCAGCGTCGGCGACCACCTGCGCGTGCAGAGTGCGGGCGGCGCGATCTACCTGCGGGCGAGCGAGCCGATTCCACCCACGCGACTGCAACTGCAGGACGTGGAATCCGGCGCGCTGATCCTGCTCGACATCGCCGCCGAGCCGGCGAAGGACGGCCAGGCGCCGCTGGAGCCGGTGCGCATCGTGGAAGCGGAAGCTCCCGCGAAGCGCTACGGCGGCGGTGCAACAAGCGGCGCGGACGAGCAGGCCGATGCGCCCGCGGACAAACCCCTTCCCCGGCGCGAAACGCCGGTACCGGTCGTGCTGACGCGCCATGCCGCACAGAACCTGTACGCGCCGCTGCGCACCGTCGAGCCGGTCGCCGGCATCGGGCGCGTGAACCTGCGCCGCGGCCTGGCGCTGGACACCTTGCTGCCGACGCTGCCGGTGCACGCGCGGGCACTGGCCGCGTGGCGCCTGGAAGACCAGTGGGTGACGGCCGTGCGGCTCACCAACACCGCCGCGCGCTGGCTCGACCTCGACCCGCGCGCCCTGCAGGGGAACTTCGTGGCGGCGACCTTCCAGCATCCGAACCTGGGGCCGACCGGCTCCCCGTCCGACACCACGGTGCTCTACCTGGTCACGCGCGGCCACGGCCTG
>MIDV01000062.1:995-1649 GCA_001830245.1 Lysobacterales bacterium RIFOXYA1_FULL_69_10
AGGAGCGCGCGATGAAGAGTAATCCGCTGCTCAAGTGGCTGCTGATCCCGATGGCGCTGCTGCTGGTGTTCGTCGGCATCAAGCTGTTCTCCGGCGCCCCCGGCGGCCAGGCCGCCCCCAAGGGCGCGGCCAGTACGCTCACGCCCGAGGAGATGAAAGCCCTGGGCATCGCTGGCGACACGCCACGCGATACCGTCGCCACGCTGGTGGCCCAGGTGAAGCAGTTGCGCACCGAGCTGCAGAGCGCACTCGGCGACAACAAGCAGCACAAGGCCGAGAACGAGCGTCTGCGTGCGCGGGAAAGCGCGATCGACCAACGCATCCAGAGCGCGCTGGAAGGCGAGCGCAACCGCCTGGAGCAGGAGCGCAATCAGGTGGCCAGCGACAGGCAGCAGACCCAGGGGCTGCTGCAGGATCTGCAGCGGCAACTGGACGGCCTTGCCGGCAAGGGTGGCCCGTCCGACCTGCCCGTCGGACTGGGGCTGGAAGAGGGTGACGGCAAGCGCTTCGACCGTGGCGTCGGTGGCACGCAGTGGGTCGAGCCCGACGATGCCAAGGTCGACGCCAAGAACGGCAGCAAGGAGCCAAGCTTTCCCCTGAGCTTCGGGCCGGCCCAGAAAAGCCTGTCGGCCGCAGTGGAATCCGTCGCCGACG
>MIDV01000063.1 GCA_001830245.1 Lysobacterales bacterium RIFOXYA1_FULL_69_10
CGCGTAGGCCTCGCGCGTGCCGTGCCGCAGATTGACGCGCAGCCACATCGGCGGCGGCGCGGCACTCTGGGCCAGGATCGATTCGACGTCGTCCGGCCAGTCGCGCGTGATCCGGTCGCGCAACCACGCGGGCCAGTGCGCCGACGGATCGCCGGCCGGCACGCCGTCGCGCAGCGCGCGGCGCAGCAACGCATTGACCAGCCCGGCCTGGTGCGGGCGCTTGATCGCGCGGGTGGCTTCCACCGTCGCATCCACGGCCGCGTGCGCCGGCAGGCCGAGCGGATCCAGCTGGGCCAGGCCGACATACAGCAGCGCGCGCAGCGGCGCGTCACGACGGCCCAGCGGACGCGCCGTCCAGCCGTCGATCGCGGCGGCGTACCGCGCCGGCTGGCGCACGACGGCGAAACAGATGGCCTCCACCAGCGCGCGGTCGCGCACATCGGGCAGCGTGGGCAGCGACGAGGCCAGCTCGGCCTTCAGCGAGTGGCCGCGGTGCAGCACCGCGTCGAGCACGCGCGACGCGATGACGCGCGAGGCGACACCAGCGGGCAGTGGCGCGGGACGGGTCGCGGTCATGCGGGGTGATGGCTCACGCCGGGGTCACCAGCTCGCGCCGCGCATTGAGGTAGTCGGCAGCGGTGATGGCACGCCCACCCTCGCGCTGCAGCACGCGGATACGCAGCGCGCCTTCGCCGCAGGCGACGTCGATGCCATTACGACCGGCCAGCAGCACCGTACCCGGCGCCGCGCGGTGCTCCAGTGCCAGCGGCACGGCGCCGTGGATCCGCACGCGCTCGCCGGCCAGTTGCGCCTCGGCCATCGGCCAAGGATTGAAGGCGCGCACCGTGCGCGCCAGCGCCTCGGCCGGCTGCGTCCAGTCCAAACGCGCCTCGGCCTTGTCGAGCTTGTGCGCGTAGGTCACGCCTTCGACGGGCTGCGGGCGTGCCACCGGCACGATCCCGGCGCGCAGCAGGCCCAGGCCGTCCGACAGCACCTGAGCGCCCAGCTCGGCGAGTCGGTCGTGCAGCTGGCCGCCCGTGTCGGACTCGCCGATCTGCAACGCTTGCGACAGCAGCACCGGACCGGTGTCCAGGCCGCGTTCCATCTGCATCAGGCACACGCCGGTTTCGGTATCGCCGGCCTGGATCGCACGCTGGATCGGCGCGGCGCCACGCCAGCGTGGCAGCAGCGAGGCGTGCACGTTCCAGCAGCCGTGCACCGGGATGCCAAGCACCGACTGCGGCAGGATCAGGCCGTACGCCACCACCACCATCACGTCCGGCTGCAACGCCGCCAGCGCGTCGCGCGAGGCCTGCGCCTTGAAGTTCTCCGGTTGCAGCACCGGGATGCCGCGGGCGATCGCCTCGCGCTTGACCGGCGAGGGCGTCAACCCGCGCCCGCGGCCGGCGGGCCGGTCGGGCTGGGTGTAGACGGCGACCACTTCATTGCGCGCCGCGGCGGCGCGCAGGCAGGGCACGGCGAAGTCCGGCGTGCCGGCGAAAACGATTCTCATGGGGCTACTGCCGCGTCGGGGAAAGGCACATTGTAGGAGCGGCTTCAGCCGCGGCCTGTGTGCGGCGAAGGCCTCCGGCCGGCACGATCGCGGCTGAAGCCGCTCCTACAACGGCAACGAAAGCATGCCCGGCAGGCGCTATGCGGCGTTGCGACGTGCCTTGGCCAGCTTCTTGCGCACCATCTCACGCTTGAGCGGCGACAGGTAGTCGACGAACAGCTTGCCGACCAGGTGGTCCATCTCATGCTGGATGCACACCGCCAGCAGTCCGTCGGCCTGCAGGGTGAAGGGCTGGCCGTCGCGGCCGACCGCCTCGACGGTGATCTCGTTGGCACGCGTCACGTCGGCGAAGATGCCCGGCACCGACAGGCAGCCTTCCTGGTAGACCTGCTCGCCGGCCCTTGCGGTGATCACGGGGTTGATGAACACCAGCGGCGCGTCTTTTTCCTCCGACACGTCGATCACCATGAACGTCTTGTGGACGTCCACCTGGCTGGCCGCCAGGCCGATGCCGGGGGCGTCGTACATCGTCTCGAACATGTCGTCGAGCAGCGTCTGGAACTCCGGCGCCGTGACGTGCGCGGGATCGACGGGCACCGCCTTGGTACGCAGGCGCGGGTCGGGGAATTCGAGGATCGGAAGCAGGGCCATGGCAGTGGAATCTGGAGGTTGGGCGGTCGTGCCGGCGCATCGGTCGCGCGACCGGCGGGATATCGAATCCGCGCACGGGCAAATGCGTGCGCCAAGCGCGGCATCGGTGGCCGGATTGCCCAAATGGGGGCGTGGGTCACAACCACAAGCGGCAGGCGTCGATTCTACGCGCTTTGCGGGCCCCCATGGCTTGCAACCGCGCGCGCCTTCTGGGCTATAGTGCCGATGCCCTCGCCGGCAGCCGGCGGCGGGCAAACCTGCAAGGGGAATCAGGTAGATGGCCGCCATGCTTAAACCGATCCGCACGGTTTTGACCGCTGCGCTGTTCACGATCGCCACCTTCACCGTGGCCGCCCAGATGCGAGGGGAGCATCCGGATACCTACGTGGTGAAGCGGGGCGACACGCTCTGGGATATCGCCGGACGCTTTCTGGAGCGCCCGTGGCTCTGGCCGGAAATCTGGCAGGCCAACCCGCAGATCGCCAACCCGCACCTGATCTACCCGGGTGACGTCATCTCGCTGGCCTACCTCAACCGTGTCGCGGTCGAGCCGGGCCCGCGCGAGGTCGCGCCGATCAACGCCATCCCGCTGGACGAGATCGAGCCGTTCCTGAAGAACGCGCGCGTGGTCGACAGCTTCGAGCACCTGCCCTACGTGGTCGGCCTGGAGGAAGACCGCCTGCGCAGCGCACGCGGCCAGGTCGCCTATGTCGAGGGCATGCCCGAGGCCCAGCCCGGTCAGCGCTTCGCCGTGGTGCGCCCGACGGTGCGCTACACGCGCCTGGACCGCACCCAGTGCTGCGACATCATGCGCCAGTCCGACCTGGACTTCCGCGGCCGCCGCACCCTGGATTTCGATTCGATGTGGACCGACGTCGTCGTGCCCGACAACGGCCGTGAGCTGCTGGGCTACGAGCTGATGCAGATGGCGACCGGCACCATCAGCCGCGGCGAAGTCGGCGGCATCGAGGCCAGCACGCTGGTGCTGGACGACGAGGGCCGCGAGGTCCGCGTCGGCGACCGCCTGGTGCCGATCGAGCTCAATCCGTACGACCTGCAGTTTTTCCCGCATCCGCCGAAGCAGCAGTTCGACTATGGCCGCGCGCAGGTACTCGCCGTGACCGACACCATGAGCTACGGCGGGCCGCGTGACGTGATCGCGCTGTCGGTCGGTGCCCGTGACGGCATCGACAATGGCACGGTGTTCTCGCTCTGGCGCCACGGCACGCTGGCTGTCGACCGGGTCAAGGTCGGCGCCGAACGTGATTCCGACCTGGTGGGCCGCGCCTCGCGGGTGCGACTGCCGGACGAGTTCTCCGGCCATGCCATGGTGTTCCGCACGTTCGACAAGGTCAGCTACGCGCTGGTGATGGACGGCGTGCGCCCGACCAAGGTCGGCCATGAGCTCAAACACCCGGACGCGCCCTACTGACACGGCGTTTTCCTACGTGACACCGCGACGGCGCCCTAGGGCGCCGTCGTCGTTTACAGGCGAGGCTGGCGCGATGTACGACGCGCCCTCACCACTTGAAGAAGACCCCATCGTGTCGCCCGCCGACGGCGATGGCACTGAAGCCTTGCTTCGCCTCGTCCTGGCGGGCGGCCGCACCGCGCCGCGCCGCATGCTGCTGGAACGCGCGGGCTCGCCGCTCGCTGCGTTGCGCCTGGGCGAAGCGGCCTGGCGGTCGGCGGGGCTCGACGACGCCCAGAGGGCCGCGCTGCGCCGACCCGACCGCAAGGCGATGGACGCATCGATGTGCTGGTGCGCGCAGCCCGGCCATGCCGTGCTGGGTTGGCACGAGCCCGACTACCCGGCGTTGCTGCGCAGGATCGCCGCCCCACCCCTCGCCCTGTTCGTGCGGGGCGAGTCCGCCCTCCTGTGGCAACCGGCCGTAGCCCTGGTCGGAAGCCGCGCACCAACGCCTGCCGGACGCGACAATGCGGTCGGCTTCACCCGCGCCCTGGTGCAGGCCGGCATGACGGTGGCCAGTGGCCTGGCCGCGGGGATCGACACCGTCGCCCACGTGGCCGCCCTGTCGGCCGGGGGCAGCACCTACGCGGTGCTTGGCACCGGGCCCGACGTGGCATACCCGGCCGACAACCGGCTGCTGCAGGACGAGGTGGCCCAAAAGGGGCTGGTCGTCAGCGAGCACCCGCCCGGCACGCTTCCCCGCCGCGAGCATTTTCCCAGCCGCAATCGGATTCTGGCCGGGCTGACGCTGGGTACCCTGGTGGTGGAGGCGGCGGGCCGCTCGGGCGCGCTGATCACCGCCCGCCTGGCCGCCGAGTCGGGGCGCGAGGTGTTCGCCGTCCCCGGCTCGATCCACAACCCGATGGCCCATGGCTGCCATCGCCTGATACGCGACGGCGCGACACTGGTGGACGACGTCGAGCAGGTGCTTGCCGGGCTCGGTCCGGTGGCGCGCGCCCTCGGGTCGGCCTTGCGTGCGCGCTTGGCCGGCCCCACCCCTGTAGGCCGCGCGGGGCCGCACGCACGACCGGGCGGCGGGCCGCGAATGGGTCCGGCCGCAGGGGGTCTCAGTTCAGCTTGCGACGAACCGCACCACCAGCTCTTGTGGTCGTGCCTGGGTCCGGACCCCAGTTCTATGGATCAACTGGTCCAGCGAAGCGGATTGACGGCCGCGGACGTGTCCTCCATCCTGCTGTACATGGAGCTCGAGGGTCGCGTGGCGGCACAGCACGGCCGCTACTTCCGCCGGGGTTGATCGAGGAGGTTGCCGCAACCGTTTCCGCCCTGCCGCCGTACCGGTTTTTCGACCGGCCCGTGCCGGTCCACCACTCCAGTCCCACGCGTCGCTTGCGGCGCAGGCCGAGGGGAAATGAAAGAAAGCATCCTGGATGTCCTGCTGTACCTGTTCGAGCACTACCTCGCCGATGACGCGGACCTGGTCCGCGACCGTGATGCCCTGAAAAGCGGCCCCCTGTTCGAGGAACTCGGCCAGGCCGGTTTCAGTCCCGCCGAAATCAACAAGGCGTTCGAGTGGCTGGACGCGCTCGCGACGCAGCGCCCGGCCGCGTCGCCGGCCCGGATCGGCGGCCCCACCCGCGTCTATGCCGATGCCGAGCTCGACCGGCTGGACCTGGAGTGCCGCGGCTTCCTGATGTTCCTGGAGCAGCACGGCGTGCTGGACGCCGGCCAGCGCGAGCTGGTGGTCGACCGGGCGATGGCGCTGGAGCAGGACGAGATGGACCTCGACGACCTCAAGTGGGTCGTGCTGATGGTGCTGTTCAACCAGCCCGGGTCCGAGGCCGCGTACGCGTGGATGGAGACCCAGATGTTCGCCGACGAGCCCGAGCCGGTGCACTGAAGCACCTGCCGGGCCCCGTCGCGCCTCGCGCCGGCTCACACCGACCTCACGCAGGGGCCGGTCTGATCCAGCGGCCGGAGGCGCCGCGGAACCCTCCGGCGGTCACACTCGCGCCGATGGCCGCTTGACAGTGCCGGCCGCGGCGTGATTCCACTAAATAAGGCAACACGCCCCCACGCCCGCGGCCACCCCCGCGGGCGTCGCCTTCTTTGCACGACCCAGGCAGCGCGACAGCGACTGCGGAGCCCCCCGGACATGGCCAAGAACCTCCTGATCGTCGAGTCGCCCGCCAAGGCCAAGACGATCAACAAGTACCTCGGCAAGGATTTCACCGTCCTCGCCTCCTACGGCCACGTCCGCGACCTGGTGCCCAAGGAGGGCGCCGTCGACCCGGATCGCGACTTCGCGATGCGCTACGACCTGATCGAAAAGAACGAGAAGCACGTCGAGGCGATCGCCAAGGCCGCCAAGTCCGCCGACGCCATCTACCTGGCGACCGACCCGGACCGCGAGGGCGAGGCGATCAGCTGGCACGTGGCGGAGATCCTGCGCGAGCGCAACCTGATCGGCGACAAGGTCCTGCAGCGCGTGGTGTTCACCGAGATCACCCCGCGCGCGATCAAGGAGGCGATGGCACACCCCCGTGCGATCGCCGCGCCGCTGGTGGACGCGCAACAGGCGCGCCGCGCACTCGACTACCTGGTCGGTTTCAACCTGTCGCCGGTCCTCTGGCGCAAGGTGCAGCGCGGCCTGTCCGCCGGCCGCGTGCAGTCGCCGGCACTGCGCATGATCGTCGAGCGCGAGGAAGAGATCGAAGCCTTCGTCGCGCGCGAATACTGGTCCATCGAGGCCGAGTGCCTGCACCCCTCGCAGGCGTTCACCGCGCGGCTGACGAAGCTGGACGGGCAGAAGTTCGAGCAGTTCACCATCACCGACGGCGATACCGCCGAGGCCGCGCGCCAGCGCATCGTCCAGGCCGCCGCCGGCGCGCTGCATGTCACCGACGTCACCAGCAAGGAGCGCAAGCGCCGCCCCGCCGCGCCGTTCACTACCTCCACGCTGCAGCAGGAGGCCTCGCGCAAGCTGGGCTTCACCACCAAGCGCACCATGCAGGTGGCGCAGAAGCTCTACGAGGGCGTGGCGATCGGCGAGGAAGGCACCGTCGGCCTGATCAGCTACATGCGTACCGACTCGGTCAACCTGTCGGCCGATGCCGTCAGCGAGATCCGCGACGTCATCGCACGCGATTTCGGCACCGGCGCGGTGCCCGACAAGCCCAACACCTACCAGACCAAGTCCAAGAACGCGCAGGAGGCCCACGAGGCGATCCGCCCGACCTCCGCGCTGCGCACCCCGGCGCAGGTGTCGCGCTTCCTGGAGGACGACGCGCGCCGGCTGTACGAGCTGATCTGGAAGCGCGCCGTCGCCAGCCAGATGGTGCCGGCCACGCTCAACACCGTGTCGGTCGACCTGGCCGCCGGCAGCGAGCACAGCTTCCGCGTCTCGGGCACCACCGTCATCGACCCGGGCTTCCTGGCCGTCTACGAGGAAGGCAAGGACACCAAGGCCGCCGAGGCCGAGGACGAAGGCCGCAAGCTGCCGGCGATGAAGACCGGCGACCGCATCCCGCTGGACCGCATCCACG
>MIDV01000064.1 GCA_001830245.1 Lysobacterales bacterium RIFOXYA1_FULL_69_10
GTCCTGCCCAGCAGTCCGACATCAAGCTCTTGATCAGCAAGGGCCTGGAGCAGGGCTATCTGACTTACGCCGAAGTCAACGATCACCTTCCGGACGACCTGGTCGACCCGGAGCAGATCGAGGACATCATCGGCATGATCAACGGCATGGGCATCGATGTCCATGAAGTCGCGCCCGATGCCGAAACCCTGCTGCTCGCCGACGGCAACACCGGCAACCGCGAAGTCGACGAGACCGCGGCCGAAGAAGCCGCCGCCGCGCTGACCTCGCTGGACACCGAGGGTGGCCGCACCACCGACCCGGTGCGCATGTACATGCGCGAGATGGGCACGGTCGAGCTGCTGACCCGCGAGGGCGAGATCGCCATCGCCAAGCGCATCGAGGAAGGCCTGGCCCAGGTGCAGGCCTCGCTGGGCAACTTCCCGTGGTCCATCGAGCTGCTGCTGGAAGAGTACGAACTGCACAAGGCCGGCAAGAAGCGCCTGGCCGAGGTGGTGGTCGGTTTCAACGATGTCGAAGAGCCGGTCGAAGAAGTGCCGGCTCCCGAAGAGGTCGCCGATGCGGCCGAAGACGCCGATGACGACGAGGAAAGCGGCGACGACACCGCCGAGGAAGCGGCTCCCACGGGGCCGGATCCGGAAGAGGTCGCGCGCCGCATGCAGGTGCTGGCCGACGGCTACGCCAAGTTCAAGAAGTCGCACGCCAAGAACGGCCCGGACAACAAGGCGGTCGCCAAGCTGCGCGCCGAGCTGGCCGAGACTTTCGTCACCCTGAAGCTGCCGCTGCCGCTGACCGACACCCTGGTGCGCAAGCTGCGCGAGGTGATGGCGCAGATCAAGGACCACGAGCGCCGCGTGCTGCACCTGTGCGCCAACGTCGCCAAGATGCCGCGCAAGGAGTTCCTGCGTGCGTGGGAAGGCAACCAGACCAACCTGGGCTGGGTGGACGAGGTGCTGAAGCGCAAGCAGAAGTGGTCCTCCGGCCTGCGCGATGTGCGGGAGCAGATCGTCGCCGAGCAGGAGGCCACCATCGCCGTCGAACAGGCGATGCACCTGACCCTGGCCGACATCAAGGACATCAGCCGCGCGATGGCCTATGGCGAAGCCAAGGCGCGCAAGGCCAAGAAGGAGATGGTGGAGGCCAACCTGCGCCTGGTCATTTCCATCGCCAAGAAGTACACCAACCGCGGCCTGCAGTTCCTGGACCTGATCCAGGAAGGCAACATCGGCCTGATGAAGGCCGTGGACAAGTTCGAATACCGCCGCGGCTACAAGTTCTCGACCTATGCCACCTGGTGGATCCGCCAGGCGATCACCCGCTCGATCGCCGACCAGGCGCGCACCATCCGCATCCCGGTGCACATGATCGAGACCATCAACAAGCTCAACCGCATTTCCCGCCAGATGCTCCAGCAGTACGGCCGCGAGGCCACGCCGGAGGAGCTGGCCAAGGAAATGGACATGCCGGAAGACAAGATCCGCAAGGTGATGAAGATCGCGAAGGAACCGATCTCCATGGAAACCCCGATCGGCGACGACGAAGACTCCCACCTGGGCGACTTCATCGAGGACACCAACGTGGAGTCCCCGATCGAGAACACCACCAACATCAACCTGTCGGAAACGGTCCGCGACGTG
>MIDV01000065.1:0-467 GCA_001830245.1 Lysobacterales bacterium RIFOXYA1_FULL_69_10
TCAGCGGGATCGCATCCAGGTCCGCCAGGCCCCCCAACTCCGACGAAATCAGCCCGTAGTTGGCGACGCGCCGCCCGTCGACCAGGAACAGCGTCGCGCGCGGCCCCAGGGCGTTGAGGCTGGTGGTGGCCGCGGCCGCAAAGGGCTGCTGGATGCCGGCGCCGCCGTCGGATGCGACCGCGACCGGGTGGTGGCCGAGCATGCCCGGCTGCGCGCGCAGCAGTTCGAACAGGGTCTGGTGGCCGCTGGCCTCGATCTCGCCACGGCTGATCAGCGTCACCGGCGATGGCGTCACCGTGCCGATGTCGCTGCGCGGGATGTGGGTGCCGGTCACGTAGACCGTCGGGATCGGCGCCGGCATGCGCGCCGGCCGGGCCACGGGTGCAGCGGTCACGGGCGTAGCCGGCACGGGCGCGCGCGCGCTCAATACGTAGGTGTTGCCGTTGACGTCTTCGACACGCAGGCCG
>MIDV01000065.1:487-1646 GCA_001830245.1 Lysobacterales bacterium RIFOXYA1_FULL_69_10
CAGCGCCGCAGCGGGCGTGAGTTTTTCCCGCAAGGGCGCCGCGCGCCGGCCCTCGACCAGCTCGGGGCGGTACAGCAACTGGAGGCCGGCCTGCGTGGCCAGTCGCTCCAGCGCCAGCCCGAGATCACCACCGGGGATGTCGAATGCAACCCGTCCCGCCGACGTGCGGCCGCCATCCCCCGCACCCAGGGCGGGCATCGGAGCGGTCAAGCCGGTTACGCAGAGCACACCGGAAATGGCGAGCGCGAAACGGGTCCAGGCCATTAACCGGGGGCGCGGGACGAACGGCCCCGCACCTTACGAGAGCCCCCATCGCCGCGCAACGATGAACGCGCCGCTCCGCCGGGCGGACTACCCCGCCGGGGGCTCCAGCACGATGTCGCCGCCTTCGACCTGGCGCGAACGCAGTGCCCAGCCCTGCTCCAGCGCCGCCACCAGCGCGGCCTGGTCGTGCATGTGGAACACGCCGCTGACGCGGATTTCGCCCAGCGCCGGATCGGCCAGCCTCACGCGCGTATCGGAATAGCGGTTCATTTCCTCAAGTAGGCTGGCCAGGGGACGCTGCTGGAAGACCAGTTCACCCTTCGGCCAACCCGCCGCCGCGACGGTGTCCAGCGGCGCGGCCATGCCGACGTCGCCGTCGGCCGCAACCGCCACCTGCTGCCCGGGGGCGAGGGTCACCGTCTCGCTACCAGCGCCGTCGACCATGACCATGCCGTCGAGCAGCGCGACCTGGACGGCGTCGCCGCGCCGCGCGACCTGGAACGTCGTGCCGATGTCGCGCACCGCGCCCGGACCCGCCTCCACGCGGAACGGACGCGCGGGGTCGCGGCCGACTTCGAACTGCACGCGCCCGCGCTCCACCACCACGGCCCGTGCGTCGGCATCGAAGCGCGCCTGCACGTGGGTATCGGTGTCGAGCGTCATGCGGGTGCCGTCGTCGAGCACCACCGTACGCTGCTCGCCCACCGCGGTGACGTGCGCGACCCCGGCGACCGGCACGGGCGTGGGGCGCAATCCCCACCAGGCCGCGCCGGCGGCGATCGCGAGGGTGGCCGCAATTGCCGGCCACTGGCGCAGCAGGCGCGGGCGGTGCGACGAAACCGCGCTGCGACGCGCGCGGCGGGCGGCGGCGCGCAGCAGGTCGTCGCCCGCCAGC
>MIDV01000065.1:1668-11981 GCA_001830245.1 Lysobacterales bacterium RIFOXYA1_FULL_69_10
GCTCCATTTCCAGGTAGGCGGCAGGGTGTGCCGGGGACTTGGCCAGCCAGTCCTCGAACGCGGCACGGTCGGCCGGCTCGCACCCGGGCGACTCCAGCCGGGCCACCCAGTGCGCGGCTTCGTTCGCGATCCCATCGGACGCGGAGGTGTGGTTCATCGCTCGCCTCCAGGGCGTTCCTGCTGGGCCAGGCGCTCGCGCAGTACACGCAGCGCCCGACCGATGTGCTTTTCGACCGCCTTGACGGATATACCGCAGTGGCGGGCGATCTCGGTGTAACTCATGCCTTCGATCCGGTTGAGCAGGTAGACCTCGCGGCACCGCTCGGGCAACTGCAGGATGGCGGCCCGCACCAGGGCCAGGGCCCGCTGGGATTCCACACGCTCTTCGTGCGCCGGCTCGTCCGACGCCATCGCATCGTGGTCGGCCTCCAGGCTCACGTGCAGCGGCGCCCCACGGCTGCGGTCGCGGCGGGCGCGGTCCAGCAGCACGTTGGTGGCCACCCGGTACATCAGCGCCTTCAGCTGGTCGAGCGGGTAGGCGCGGTAACGCAGCATCCGCACGAACGCCTCCTGGGCGATGTCCTTGGCGTCCTCCTCCGACACCCGCCGGCACAGGTAGCCGACCAGCACCGGACGCTGCGCCTGCAGGAAGGCCTCGAACCCGTCTCCCGCGGTGGCGTCGGCACAGGGCGGCGTCATGCGCGCGACCCGGCGGCGTTGCAGCTCGGTCGTGGAACGCGAACGGACGGCGGCACGCGGGTCGACAACAGGCACTCCAGGGTCAGGCAACGAATCGGACTGCGGCACGGCATGCAGCGCGCGGCTCATGGCGACGACCAGCGCCGCGACGGCCCCATGCGAGCCGCCATCACCAATGCCACCGCGTGCGCGGCGCCCCCGGCCGGCCGGGGCGTGTTGTAACACGCACCCCGCCATCCGACGCTGCAGGATGGCGGCCACGCCTTCGCATGTATCGGCGGCTGACCCGGATCCATGAGCGGCGCGATCGCATCCATGCCCAGTGGAACGCAACTCGTGGCATCCCCCCTACCTCGGCTAGAATTCCGGGGTTTGCCCACGCCAGAGAATCGCCCCATGTCCCAGCTCGCCTACCGCCGCGTCCTGTTGAAGCTGTCCGGCGAGGCCTTGATGGGCGATGAGGACTACGGCATCGACCCCAAGGTGATCGAGCGCCTCGCACGCGAGGTGATCGAGGCCCAGCACGCCGGCGCGGAGATCGCACTGGTGGTGGGCGGCGGCAACATCTTCCGCGGCGCGGGCCTGGCGGCCGGAGGCATGGACCGCGTCACCGGCGACCACATGGGCATGCTGGCGACCGTCATCAACGCACTGGCGATGCAGGACGCGCTGGAGAAGCTGGGCGGCAAGGCGCGGGTGATGAGCGCGATCAAGATCAACGACGTGTGCGAGGACTACATCCGCCGCCGC
The DNA here is from genome assembly GCA_001830245.1 of Lysobacterales bacterium RIFOXYA1_FULL_69_10. Classification (GTDB taxonomy): domain Bacteria; phylum Pseudomonadota; class Gammaproteobacteria; order Xanthomonadales; family Xanthomonadaceae; genus Lysobacter_C. The sequence continues at coordinate 3,118 of MIDV01000065.1, forward strand.
GCCATCCGCCACCTGGAGAAGGGCCGGCTGGTGGTCTTCGCCGCCGGCACCGGCAACCCGTTCTTCACCACCGACTCGGGCGCCGCGCTGCGGGCGATCGAAATCGGCGCGGACCTTTTGCTGAAGGCCACCAAGGTCGACGGTGTCTACGACCGGGACCCGAAGAAGCATGTCGATGCCACGCGGTTCGACCGCCTGACGTACGACCAGGTCATCGCCCGCGACCTGCAGGTGATGGACACCGCCGCGTTCGCGCTGTGCCGCGATGCCGACCTTCCGCTGCGGATCTTCGACATGGCCCAGCCCGGCACGCTGCTGCGGATCCTTCGCGGCGAAGACGTCGGCACCCTGGTGAAGGGACGCGACGCGGGCCGGTAAGCCCGGGACGCCCGGTTCGCAATCGCGGGACCGGCGGTTCTCGCGCCGTCGCCGCGTGCAGGCACACTTGCCAGATGCACGCACATCACGGCCACCACAACCACGATCACGACCACGGTACCCGCGCCTTCGCGGCAGTGACGCTGGTCAACCTCGCCTATACCGCGGTCGAGGCCGGCTACGGCTTCGCGACGGGATCGCTGGCACTGCTCACCGATGCACTGCACAACCTCGGCGACGTGCTCGGGCTGGCGCTGGCGTGGGCGGCCGCGGTCCTGGCGCGACGCCCGGCCAACGAGCGCCATACCTACGGCTGGCGGCGCGCGACGCTGCTGTCGCCGCTGGCCAATGCGCTGCTGCTGGTGGGTTTCTCAGGTGCGCTGGGGTGGGAGGCGGTCCGCCGCATCGGCGCACCCCCCGAGATCCCCGCGCTGCCGGTGGTGGTGGTCGCGGCGCTGGGCATCGTCGTCAACCTCGGCGCCGCCTGGCTGGTGCGCGGCGGTGATGCGCACGACCTCAACCGGCGCGGCGCCTTCCTGCACCTGATGGCCGACGCCGCGGTGTCGGCAGCGGCGGTCGCAGCGGGCCTTGGCATGTGGTGGCTGGGCTGGGCGTGGCTCGACCCGGCCGTGGCGCTGCTGATCGGTGCCGTCGTTGCGTGGAGCGCGTTCGGCCTGCTGCGCGAAAGCCTGGCCGCAACGATGGACGCGGTGCCGCGCGGCATCGACCCGGCACAGGTGCGTGCATTCCTCGCCGCGCAACCCGGCGTGGACGCGGTCCACCACGTGCACATCTGGTCGCTGGGCGCGGGCGAGATCGCGCTGACCGCGCACGTCGTGCGTCATTGCGACAGCGGGCACGACGCGTTCATCGCGCAGACCGTGGGCGAGCTCGGCCAACGGTTCCGCATCACGCACCCGACGCTCCAGGTCGAGCACGGCGACGGATGCGGCGACGCAATGCCGCACTGAGGCGGCGGTCGTCAGGGGCACGGCAGCCCGGCCCCGATCTCCAACGCCTGGTCCCGGTCCCGGGTCCCGGGTCCCGGAGCCTGCCGGCTATAATCCCGCGATTACCGTCATTGGACCGGAGCCGGCGATGCTCAACGAGATCAAGAAAGATGCCCAGACGCGCATGGCCAAGAGCGTCGAGGCGTTCCGCCACGACCTGACCAAGGTCCGCACCGGGCGCGCCTCCACCGCGCTGGTCGAACACCTGAAGGTCAACTACTACGGCTCGGACATGCCGCTGTCGCAGGTCGCCAGCGTGGCTGTCACCGACGCGCGCTCGCTCACGATCACCCCGTGGGAGAAGCAGATGGTTTCGGCGGTCGAGAAGGCGATCCTGGCCTCCGACCTGGGCCTGACGCCCAACACCGCCGGCACGGTGATCCGCATCAACCTGCCCGCCCTGACCGAGGAGCGCCGCAAGGAGCTGTCCAAGCACGTGCATGCCGGTGGCGAGGACGCGAAGGTCGCGATCCGCAACATCCGCCGCGACGCCAACCACCAGGTGAAGGAGCTGCTGAAGGACAAGCAGATCACCGAGGACGACGTGCGCCGCACCGAGGACGAGATCCAGAAGCTGACCGACTCGGCCATCAAGGACGTGGACGAGGTGGTCAAGGCCAAGGAACAGGAACTGCTGGCCGTCTGAGGGGTCCGACAGGCCTCATGCCCGCCACCGATCCGTCATCGCCTGCGCCCTCGGGCGCCGGGCCCCGCATGCCGCGCCATGTCGCCGTCATCATGGACGGCAACGGGCGCTGGGCCGAGCGGCGCCGGCGACCGCGCGCCATCGGCCACCGTGCCGGCGCACGCGCGGTCAATACCTGCATCGACTTCTGCCTCGAGCGCGGCATCGGCGCGCTGACCCTGTTCGCGTTCTCCAGCGAGAACTGGGGCCGGCCGGAAGACGAGGTCGGCGCGCTGATGAAGCTGTTCCTCAACGCGCTGGACCGCGAGGTGGAGGAACTGCACCGCCGCGGCGTGCGCGTGCGCTTCATCGGCCAGCGCGATCGCTTCGGCCCCGCGCTGGTGCAGCGGATGGCGGCGGCCGAGACGACGACCCGCGACAACGCCCGCCTGCACCTGACGGTCGCCGCCAGCTACGGCGGGCACTGGGACATCACCCAGGCGGCCCGTTCGCTGGCCCGTGACGTGGCGGCCGGCCGGCTCGACCCCGATGCCATCGACGAAGCGGTGCTGGGTTCGCGGGTGTGCCTGGCCGACCTGCCCGCGCCCGACCTGTTCATCCGCACCGGCGGCGAGCAGCGCATCAGCAATTTCCTGCTGTGGCAGCTGGCCTACACCGAATTGTGGTTCACCGATGCCTTGTGGCCCGAGCTCGATGCGGCCACCCTGCAGCGCGCGCTGGACGATTTCGCCTCGCGCGAGCGCCGCTACGGCCTGACCGGCGCACAGGTGGCCGGCCGACCCGAAGAGACTTCCGAATGACCCGAACCCGCGTCCTTGCCGCCCTGATCATGGCCCCGGCGGCCATCCTCGGCATCCTGTTCCTGCCCACCGAATGGATGGTGATGCTGGCCGCGCTGCTGTTCCTGGCCGGGCTGTGGGAGTGGCTGGAACTGGCCGAGATCGAGGACACGCTGGCGCGCACGGTGCTGCTGGTCGCCAACCTCGCGATGATGGTGGCGATCGTCTGGGGTTCGCGCGGGCCATCGGGCTTCAGCCTGGTCCTGCTGCAGGTGGCCACGCTCATCGGCGTGGTGTGGTGGCTGGTGGCGCTGCTGTGGCTGGGCCGCCCGCGCTTCGCCAGCGACCACGACACCCACGCCCGCGTCTTCAAACTGGCCGCCGGCACGCTGGCGGTGGTGCCGGCCTGGTGCGCGCTGGCATGGATCCACGCCGAGGTGCCGGACGGCCACTACTGGCTGCTGGCCGCGCTGGGCGTGGTCTGGGCGGCCGACACCGGCGCCTATTTCACCGGCCGCAAGCTGGGCCGCCGCAAGCTGGCGCCCAACATCAGCCCCAACAAGACGATCGAGGGCATGGCCGGTGGTGTCATCGCCGGTGTCATCACCGGCACGCTCGTCGGGCTGGTCGCCGGCGCGGAGCCGCACGAGCTGGGCTGGGTCGCGCTGGTTTCGATGGTGGCCGCGCTGGCGTCGGTCATCGGCGACCTGTTCGAAAGTCTGCTCAAGCGGCACGCCGGGGTGAAGGATTCTGGCCACCTGATCCCGGGCCACGGCGGAATCCTCGACCGCATCGATGGCGTACTCGCCGCGTTGCCGGTGTTCGCGCTCGGCAAGGCCGTCGCAGGCTTCTGATGTCGCAGGCCCAGTAATGCGCGCGATTGCCGTCTTAGGTGCGACCGGTTCGATCGGTGCTTCGGCGCTCGATGTCATCGCCCGCCATCCGGATCGCCTGCGGGCCACGGTGCTCGCTGCGGGCAGCAACGTCGACGCGCTGCTGGCGCTGTGCCGCACGCATCGTCCCCGCCATGCGGTGATTGCAGACGAAGCCGGTTACCCCGCACTGCGCGAAGGTCTGCGCGCGGCAGGCTTGGATACCGAAGCCCACGCCGGCGCCGATGCTATCTGCGACCTGGCCGCGGGAGGCGACTGCGACACCGTCGTGGCCGCCATCGTCGGCGCCGCGGGTCTGCCCTCCACGCTGGCGGCAGCGCGCGCCGGCAAACGGCTGTTGCTGGCGAACAAGGAATCGCTGGTGCTGGCCGGCGAACTCCTGATGCAGGCCGCACGCGACGGCGGCGCGTCCATCGTGCCGATCGACAGCGAGCACAACGCGATCTTCCAGTGCCTGCCCGACGCCGCGGCCCGCGACGGGCTGGCGCGTATCACGCTGACCGCCTCGGGCGGCCCGTTCCGCGGCTGGCGCCGCGACGCGCTGGAGCCGGTGACGCCCGAACAGGCCGTCGCCCATCCGAAGTGGTCGATGGGGCCGAAGATCTCGGTCGACTCGGCCACCCTGATGAACAAGGGTCTGGAGGTGATCGAGGCCCACCACCTGTTCGACGTGGAGCGCGCGCGCATCGACGTGCTGGTCCACCCGCAGAGCCTGGTGCATTCGCTGGTCACGTTCCGCGACGGCTCTACGCTCGCCCAGCTCGGGCTGCCCGACATGCGCACCGCGCTGGCGGTGGGGTTTGGGTGGCCGGAACGGCTGGACTCGGGCGTCGCCGGGTTGGACCTGCTGGCGCAGGGCGGGGCGCTGGAATTCGAGGCTCCCGACCTCGAGGCATTCCCGTGCCTGCGCCTGGCGTTCGACGCACTGGAGGCCGGCGGCACGGCCCCGGCGGTGCTCAACGCCGCCAACGAAGTGGCGGTTTCAGCCTTTCTTCAGCGGCGGGTGGGTTTCCTTGCCATCCCCCGGTTGGTCGAAGCCGCGCTCTCGGGCTCGCCCGCCGGCGCGGCCGACTCGCTCGACGGCCTGCACGAGGCCGACGCGGCGGCCCGCCGACACGTCGAACACGAGATCAACCGGATGAGCCCCGCATGACCCACCCAACGAGCCCGCGCTCTTCGAAGTCGTGCCATGGGTGAGCTGCTCGGCTCCATCTGGTGGCTGATCGTCAGCCTCGGCGTGCTGGTCACGTTCCACGAGTTCGGCCACTACTGGGTGGCCCGGCGCTGCGGGGTCAAGGTGCTGCGCTTTTCGGTCGGCTTCGGCAAGCCGCTGTGGATGCGCCGCGGCCGGGACGGCACCGAGTACGCCATCGCCGCCATCCCGCTGGGCGGCTACGTCAAGATGCTCGACGAGCGCGAGGGCGATGTCGCGCCGGCCGAGGCCGCGCAGGCCTTCAATCGCCAGTCCGTGTTCCGGCGCATTGCGATCGTGGCAGCAGGCCCCGTCGCCAACCTGCTGCTCTGCGTGGCGCTGCTGTGGGCGATGTTCGTGGTCGGCCGTCCCGACTACGCGCCGGTGCTGGGCCAAGTCCAAGGGATTGCCGCCGAAGCCGGCCTTGAGCGCGGCGACACCGTGCTGGCGGTGGGCGAGCGCGCGACGCCGACGTGGAGCGAGGTGCAGATGGCGCTGCTTCCGGCCGCGCTCGACCGGTCCCAGGTGCCCGTGGCGATCCGCGATGCGGCCGGCGGCAAGCGCACCGTCGACCTGCCCCTCGACCGCCTCCCGGCCGAATTCGACGAACGCCGCGCGATCGAGGTGATCGGCCTGTCCCCGCGCCACATGGAGGTGCCGGCCGTCGTCGGCCGCGTGGTGCCGGACTCCGCGGCGGCCGAGGTGCTGATGGAGGGCGACCGGATCACCGCGTTCGATGGGGTCCGCGTCGACGACTGGAACGACATCGGCCCGCTGGCCCGGGCCGTCGGTGAGCGCGGCCAACGGGCCATGATCGAGGTCGAGCGCCAAGGCGAACGGCTGGCGCTGGAGATCCTGCCGCGCAGGATGCAGGACGATGCCGGGACCGATTACTGGGCGCTGGGTATCGCCTCGGCCCGCCCGACGCTGCCGGAGAAGGACGCCCTGCTGCGCCATGGGCCGCTCGAGGCGGTCCCGGCGGCGGTCAACGAGGGCCTGCACCAGGCCGGCGAGCTGCTGGACATGATCGGCCGCGCCTTCACCGGCCGGGTCGCGGTGGAGAACACCGTCGCCGGCCCGGTCACCATTGCCCGCGCGGCGAATGCCTACGCCGACCAGGGCGTGGCCTGGTACCTCTCCCTGCTCGCCCTGCTGTCGCTCAGCCTGGGCATCCTGAACCTGCTACCGATCCCGATCTTGGACGGCGGTCACCTGCTGTATTACCTTATCGAGCTGGTCAAAGGCAGCCCGGTCAGCGATCGCGTGATGGCCGCCGGGCAGTATGTCGGCCTGGCGTTGATCGCTGGCCTGATGGGCCTGGCGTTCTACAACGACATCGTGAACAACCTGGTGCGCTGATGCCGCCTGCCCCGCCTCCGCTTCCCGTGCCCTCGCCTTGCCTGGCGACCACGTTCCCCAACCGGACTCCCTGATGACGCGACTGCCTTCCCGCCGCCTGCTTGCCCTTGCCCTCGCCACGGCCCTGGCGCCGGCATTGCCCGCAACGGCGCAGACCGCCATCCCGTCCGCGACCGATCCATTTGCCGCACCGGCCGCGCCGCAGCCGGCCATCGCGCCCGCCCCCGACGCCTTCACAGTCAGCGACATTCGCGTCGACGGCCTGCAGCGCATCGCCGCCGGCACGGTGTTCACCTATTTGCCGATCGAGCGTGGCGACACGGTCGATCGCGCCCGCGCCGGCGAGGCCGTGCGTGCGCTGTACGCGACCGGCTTCTTCGAAGACGTCCAGGTCGGTCGCCAGGGCGACATCCTGGTGGTGACCGTTACCGAGCGCCCGGCGATCAACACGCTGACGCTGACCGGCAACAAGGACATCAAGACCGAAGACCTGCAGACCGGCCTCGACGAGATCGGCCTGACCGAAGGCAACACCTTCGACCGCCTGGCCCTTGACCGCGTCACCCAGGAGTTGAACCGGCAGTACAACAACCGCGGCAAGTACAACGTCGAGATCACGCCGACCGTGTCGCGCCTGGACCGCAATCGCGTCGACATCACCATCGCCATCGATGAGGGCGACGCGGCCAAGATCCGCCATATCAACCTCATCGGCAACGAGACCTACGAGCAGGAAGAAATCCTCGAGGGATGGGAGTCGGCCGAGAGCAACTGGCTGAGCTGGTACCGCCGCGACGACCAGTACTCGCGCGAAAAGCTGTCCGGCGACCTGGAGAAGCTCAACGCCTATTACCTGGACCGTGGCTACGTCGACTTCAGCATCGACTCCACCCAGGTGTCGATCAGCCCCGACAAGCAAGACATGTTCATCACCGCCGGCGTGACCGAAGGCGAGCCCTACACCGTGGCGGACGTGCAGGTCAGCGGCGACACCGTGCTCCCCAAGGAGCAGATCGAGCGGCTGGTGCTGGTCGAGCCGGAGCAAACGTTCTCGCGGCGCCTGCTGGAGATCAGCTCCGACGCCATCGTCGCGACGCTCGGCAACGTCGGCTACGCGTTCGCGCAGGTGAACCCGATCCCGGAGGTCAACCGCGAAGACAAGACTGTCGCCATCAACATGCAGGTGGTGCCCGGTCCCCGCGTCAACGTCCGCCGCATCGTCTTCAAGGGCAACAGCCGCACCAGCGACGAGGTGTTGCGCCGCGAGATGCGCCAGTTCGAAGGTGCGTGGTACTCGCAGGCGGCGATCGACCGCTCCAAGATCCGCCTGCAGGGCCTGGGTTATTTCGAGAGCGTCGATGTCGAGAGCGAGCCCGTGGCCGGCACCAACGACCAGGTCGACGTGGTCTACAACGTCACTGAAACCACCTCGGGCAGCTTCGTTTTCGGTGTCGGTTTCTCGCAGCTGACTGGCCTGACCACACAGGTCCAGCTGTCCCAGAACAACTTCCTGGGCAGCGGCAACCGCATCTCCGTGCAGGCCCAGCGCAACGACTACCTGCAGCGCTACGACTTTTCGTTCATCAACCCGTACTTCACCGACAACGGTGTGTCGCTGGGCTACAACCTGTGGTGGCGCGAGTTCGACAACTCCGACTTCAACACCGCGCGCTACTCCAGCACCAGCGGCGCAGCGCAGACGGTGCTCGGCATTCCGATCACCGAAACCGACACCATCACCGCGCTGTTCGGCATCGACAGTAACCAGATTTTCGCCTTCCGCGGCTCCACGCCCGAGTCGATCGTCGACTACATCGACGCCATCGGCCAGCGGACATTCCACGCCTGGCGCGGCGAGGTCGGCTGGGCCCGCAATACGCTCAACAACGCGTTGACGCCAACGGCGGGCACCTACCAGCGGGTCTGGCTGGAGTCGACCCTGCCGGGTTCGACCGTCGAGTACTTCAAGCTCAACTACAACTTCTCCAAGTTCTGGCCGCTGTCGCGCCACCTGGTGCTCAACACGCGTGCCGAATTGGGCTACGGCGACAGCTACGGCGATGCGGTGGTGCGCAACATCTGTTTCACGCCGGGCTCGATGCAGGACACCGACGGCGACCCGGATACGCCCGCCGAGTTCGTGCCCGGCCCCGACCCAAGCGAGCCCTGCGAGACCGGGTCACCGGATTACATCAAAACCGTCACAGCCGACGGCCTGCCGTTCTTCGAGAACTTCTACGCGGGCGGTACCCGTTCGGTTCGCGGTTTCACCGACAACACGCTGGGTCCGCGCGAGGCCCCCATTGCCGGCAGCAGCTTCACTCAGCCGGTGGGCGGTTCGCTGAAGACGGTCGGCTCGCTGGAAATGTACTTCCCCACCCTGCTCGACACGCCGGCCGCGCGCGTATCGGCGTTCGTGGACTTCGGCAACGTGTTCGATGGCGTGGATGAGTTCGACGCGGGCGAGTTGCGCGCGTCCACCGGTGTGGCGCTGATGTGGCGCTCCCCGATGGGCCCGATCTCGATCAGCTATGCCCATCCGATCAAGAAGGAAGACGGCGACGACATCGAGCGCCTGCAGTTCACCTTCGGCGGGCAGTTCTGACG
>MIDV01000065.1:11997-24592 GCA_001830245.1 Lysobacterales bacterium RIFOXYA1_FULL_69_10
ACCCGCGTCGTGTGCGGCGTCGGCACCCTCGCGGGCGCCGCACCGGATCGCCTCGCGTTCCTCGCCAATCCGAAATACCGCGCGCAGCTGGCCGACAGCCGCGCCGGCATTGTGGTCATGCGCGAGGACGATGCCGAGGGCTATGCGGGCACTGCACTGATCGCCCGCGACCCGTACGTGGCATTCGCGAAGATCGCCGCGCTGTTCGAGCCGCGGGCCGACCTGACGCCGGGCATCCACGCCTCCGCCGTGATTGCCCCGGATGCCCACATCGATGCGGATGCCTGCGTCGGCCCGTTCGTGACCGTGGGTGCACGCAGCCGGATCGAAGCCGGCGCTGTCATTGGCCCGGGTTGCGTGATCGGCGACGACTGCATCGTCGGGGCCGGCAGCGAGCTCATCGCCCGCGTCACCCTCGTCACGCGCGTCCGCCTGGGCGAGCGCGTGCGCATCCACCCCGGCGCCGTGCTGGGCGCGGACGGATTCGGCCTGGCGATGGAGGGCGGGCACTGGATCAAGGTGCCGCAGTTGGGGGGTGTAGTCATCGGTGACGACTGCGAGATCGGCGCCAACACCACCATCGACCGCGGCGCCATCGAGGACACCGTGCTGGAGGACGACGTGCGCCTCGACAACCAGATCCAGATCGGCCACAACGTCCGCATCGGCGCGCACACCGCGATGGCAGGCTGCTCGGCGGTCGCCGGCAGCGCGCGCATCGGCCGCCACTGCCTGATCGGCGGCGCCGCCGGCGTGCTCGGCCACCTGGAAATCTGCGACCGCGTCGTCGTCACCGCGATGAGCCTGGTCACCCACTCCATCCGCGAACCCGGCGAGTACTCCTCGGGCACGCCGCTGATGGACAATCGCAGCTGGCGCAAGAGCGCCGCCCGCTTCAAGCAGCTCGACGCGCTGGCACGGCGCGTCAATGCCGCCGACAAGGAATGATGATGAGTTCGACCCCGAATCTGCCCCTCGACGTCACTGCGATCCAGGCACTGCTGCCGCACCGCTACCCGTTCCTGCTGGTCGACCGCGTGGTCGAGTTCGAGGCACACAAGCGCGTGCTGGCGTACAAGAACGTCACCTGCAACGAGCCCTTCTTCAACGGCCACTTCCCCGGTAACCCGGTGATGCCCGGTGTGCTGGTGGTGGAGGCGCTGGCCCAGGCCGGCGGCCTGCTGACCCAGCTCAGCCACCAGTCCGGCACCGAGGGCAAGCTGTTCTACCTGGTCAAGATCGACGGCGCGAAGTTCTCGCGCATGGTCGTCCCGGGCGACCGGCTGGAGCTGGAAGTCACGCTCAAGCGCGTCATCCGCAACATGGCGATGTACAGCGGCATCGCCCGCGTCGATGGCGAGCAGGCGGCCTGCGCGGAGATCCTCTGCGCCGAGGTCAAGGCCTGACCATGGGCACTGCCGCACCCGACATCCATCCCAGCGCGGTGGTCGAAGCCGGCGCGCGGCTGGCGCCGGGCGTTCGGGTGGGTGCGTTCTGCCATATCGGCGACGGGGTCGAGGTCGGCGAAGGCACGACCTTCGGGCCCCACTGCAGCGTCAAGGGCCCGACCCGCATCGGCCGCGACAACGCCTTCCACGGGCATTGCGCGATCGGCGGCGATCCGCAGGACAAGAAGTTCGCCGGCGAGCGCGCCGAGCTCGAAATCGGCGACCGCAACACCTTCCGCGAGTTCGTCACGGTCAACCGCGGCACCGGCAGCGGCGGCGGCATCACCCGCATCGGCCACGACAACTGGCTGCTGGCCTACACCCACGTGGCCCACGACTGCGTCGTCGGCAGCCACTGCGTGTTCTCCAACAACGCCACGCTGGCCGGCCACGTCACCGTCGGCGACCACGTCATCCTCAGCGGCTTTGCCGGCATCCACCAGTTCTGCCGGATCGGCGACCACGCGTTCATCGGCATGGGCGCGTTCGTCAATGGCGACGTGCCACCGTTCCTGATGGTGGCGCAGGACGGCTACGGCCGTCCTCGCGGCATCAACAGCGAAGGCCTCAAGCGCCGCGGTTTCGACAGCGCGCGCATCGGCGCGATCAAGCGTGCCTACCGCGCCGTGTACATGTCGGGCGCCTCGCTCGACGACGCGCGCGTCAAGCTGGCCGAACTGGCCGGTGAGAGTGAGGACGTGCGCGCGCTGCTCGCGTTCATCGAGAGTGGTGAGCGCCCGCTGCTGCGCTGATTCTGGCGGCCTCCCTGTAGGAGCGGCTTCAGCCGCGAAGCAGTCACCCTCTCACTGTAGGAGCGGCGTAAGTCGCGAACATCAGCCCTTCGAAGCCGCGCGGTCGCGACTCACGTCGCTCCTACAAGGGGTGCCGATGTACTCCGGCGAGCGGGATCGCGGCTGAAGCCGCTCCTACAGGGGCAGCCCCTCCCCACCTGCAATTCGGAAGACGGCGACCTTTGGGGGACAATGCCGGCGTGCGCCCCGACATCGACTCCATGACCGGCCCTGCCCCGTCCCGCCCACTCCGCATCGCCCTCGTCGCCGGGGAAGCCTCGGGCGACCTGCTGGGTGCCGGTCTGCTCGCGGAACTTCGCAAGCGGCACCCTGACGCCGAGTTCGCCGGTATCGGTGGGCCGCAGATGCGCGGTGCCGGCATGGACACGTGGTTCGACGCCGACGAGCTGGCGGTGATGGGCCTGGCCGAGGTGCTGCGGCACCTGCCCCGCCTGCTACGCCTGCGCCGCCACCTGCGCGAGCGCCTGCTCGCTTGGCAGCCGGACGTGTTCATCGGTATCGACGCCCCGGACTTCAACCTCGGCGTGGAGCGCTGGCTGAAGGATCGTGGCATCCGCACCGTCCACTACGTCAGCCCGTCGGTGTGGGCCTGGCGCGAGAAGCGCGCGGCGAAGATCGGCCGCAGCGCCGACCGCGTGCTCTGCCTGTTCCCGATGGAGCCGCCGATCTACGCCGCCCATGGCGTGGATGCACGCTTCGTCGGCCATCCGCTGGCTGACGAGATGCCGCTGCAACCGGAGCGTGGCGCCGCGCGCGCGCAACTGCAGGTCGACAGTGCGCGACCAATGCTGGCGCTGCTGCCGGGGTCACGCACTGGCGAGATCGAGCGGTTGGCACCGGATTTCCTCGCAGCGGCCGCGCGCGTGCTGGCGGAGATCCCCGGCCTGCAGGTCGTCGCGCCCATGGCCGGCCCACGCGCCCGCGCCGCGTTCGACCGCGTGCTGGCCGCACACTCCGACGCCGACGCCCTGCGCCCCGCGCTGCGCGTGGTCGATGGCCACGCCCGCACGGTGATGGCCGCCAGCGACGCCATCCTGCTGGCCTCGGGCACGGCCACGCTGGAGGCCATGCTGGCCAAGCGCCCGATGGTGGTGGCGTACAAGGTCGCGCCGCTCACGCATGCACTCGTGAAGGGGCTGGGCATGCTGAAGGTCGACCACTACAGCCTGCCCAACGTACTGGCGGGCGAGGCACTGGTCCCGGAGCTGATGCAGCACGACTGCACACCGGACACGCTGGCCGACGCCACGCTCGCCGCGCTGCGCGACCCGTCCATCGCCACGCGCCTCGAACCGCGTTTCACCGCACTGCACGAAGCACTTCGGCAGGACGCCTCCGCCCGCGCCGCCGATGCCGTCAGCGAACTTCTCGCGATGCCCGCAACATCGCCTGCCGCCGGCGATGCACGCTCCGCCCATGGCTGACGGCGCACAGCTCGCGTTCGACCTGCACGTCGCGCCGGGCGCCCGCCGCATCGCCGGCGTCGACGAGGCCGGTCGCGGCCCACTCGCCGGGCCAGTCGTCGTGGCCGCGGTGGTGCTGCGCCCCGGGAGAACGCCGGTCAACGGCCTGGCCGATTCCAAGCAGCTCAACGCGCATCGCCGCGAGCAGCTGTACGAGCGCATCGTCGAACGCGCCACCGCGTGGCACGTCGTCGCCGTCGACGTCGCCGACATCGACCGCCTCAACATCTACCAGGCCACGATGCTGGGCATGCGCCTGGCGCTGGAAGGCGTCGCGCATGCCGCGGAACTCGCCCGCATCGACGGCAACGCCCTGCCGCGTGGCCTGCCCTGCCCGGCCGAGGCCTGGATCGGCGGCGACGCACGCGACCGCGCGATCATGGCCGCGTCGATCCTCGCCAAGGTCACGCGCGACCGCCTGATGCGCCAGTTGCACGCGCAGTGGCCGCACTACGGCTTCGACGTGCACAAGGGCTATTCCACGCCCGCGCACCTGGCCGCTCTGCGCACGCACGGCCCCTGCCCGCACCACCGGCGCAGCTTCGCACCGGTGCGCGAAGCGGCCGGCATCCACCAGCCGCCACCCTCAGGGCACGTAACGGTGGTCGGGTCGCTATAGCTGCCGGCGGATGATGATTGCCGGGTCGGTGACCACGCCGTTGGCCGCAATGCCATAGGCGTAGTTGCCGTCGGGCCCCGAGATGACGCGCCTGACCTTGTCGCGTCGGCCGGTCATGCTCGACTCCAGCGGGCCGCCCAAGTCTCCCGCCAGCGGCGCCGCCGCCTTGAACTCGATCCGAAACGTGACGGGCTCGCCCATCGGCCCCCGCCACGTCACCTCGGTGCCGCTGTCGACATAGCAGTTCTCCGGCGAGGCCCGCGCCGCGCCGTTGGCCGCGTAGGTGATGTTGATGTAGACCGGCCCGGTCGCACCCGGCGTGCCGCACCACGTGCCGTCGTCCGGGTCCACCGAGCGGTCCGCGACTTCGGCCGGGTCCGCGGTCGGCCCATGCATGCTGCATGCGGTCACGGCGCCGCCGGCCAGCATGGCCAGCGCCAACACTCTCAACGTCTTCATGTCTCTCTCCTGGTGGAACTGCGTGTGGGATTGCCTGGACCTGCCCGTGCATCGATGGCTGAAGACGTGATGCCGCCCGACGCGCCCGGCCCGCTGGCGCCCAGCAGGCGCTGCAGGTGCGGAGAGGCGCGAAGTCGTTGCTGTGGAATGCCGGCCTGCCGTGCGCGCAGCAATCGCTCGCGCGCACCCGCGTCGTCGCCCAGGACCGCAAGCGTCTGCGCGCCCAGGAAAGCGACTTCGCCGCGTTCGGTCGCCAGCGCCTCGGCCTGCGCCAGGCGCTCGCGCGCCGAGCCTGATTCGGCCAGGTTCGCGCGATACCACGCCAGCAGCGCCAGTGCCTGCGCGTCGGTGCGGTTGATGGCGACGTAGGCCTCGGCCATCTGCGCGGCGCGGCGGTAGGGCGCATCGGCTTCGGCGGCCGTCACCGGGTCGGCCGACAGCGCATCGCCGACGTTGCCCCAGATGCGGTAGTCGCCCGGGTCCAGTTCGGCGGCGTGGCGGAACAGGTCCGCGGCCTCGGCGTAGGCGCCCTGCCCATAGCGCAGCGTGCCGAAATTGCTGAGCGCGCCGTAGCTGGGTTCGATCCGCAGCGATCGCTCGAACGCCTCGGCCGCGTTGGCGGTGTCGCCGCCGGCCAGGTACAGCCCGCCCAGGCTGTTCCACACCCCGGCATCGTCCGGCAGCAACGTCGCGGCGGTGCGGAAGGACTCGATCGCCGCCGCCGTGTCGCCGTTGAGGTACTGGTGGTACCCGAGCTCGCGGTAGATCACGCCATCCCCCGGCCGCAGCCGGCGCGCCTGCTCGAAGAACTCCAGCGCCTGCACGTTGCGGCCCTGCGCACTCTGGATGCGTGCCAGGCCGATGTAGGCCGCTGGCCGCAGCGACAGGTCGTCCAGCGCGCGCGTGTACTGCACCGTAGCCTGCGCGAACTCGCTGCGTACGCGGTGCAGGTCGCCCAGCGCCAGGCTGACCTCGCGCAGCGTCCGGTCCATCTGCTCGGCGCGCGCGCAGGCCGCGCGCGCCCGTTCGAACGCGGGCGTGTCGCGCGCCTCCTCGAACCGGGCGATCTCCGCGCGGCAGATCCCCGCCTGCGCCCGCGCGAACCCCGCATCGGCGGCCAGCGCCTGGTTGAAGAACCCCACCGCGTTGACCAGGCGCGCGTCGTCGCCGCCGTCGCGCAACTGCTGCAGCCCCTTGAGGTAGGCGTCGTAGGCATCGAGATCGCGCGTGGGCGCCAGCCGCGCGCTCAGCGCCGGCCCCTCCCCCGGCAGCACGCCCAGCAGCGACTGCACCACCTCGTTGGCGATCTCGCTCTGCACCGCGAACACGTCGGCCGCGTCGCGTTCGTACGTGTCGCTCCACAGGGTGAAGCCGCTCGCCGTGTCCGACAGACGCGCGTTGATGCGCACGCGCGCGCCGTCGCGCCGCACGCTGGCATCCAGAACCGTTGCCACCCCCAGCGTGCGCCCCAGCGCCTTGATGTCGGGTGCGCCCTGCGCGGCCGGATCCGACGCGATGCGCGCGGCCACCTTCAGCCCCGGCACCCCGGCCAGCGCGTCGTGCATCTCCACTGCCAGACCTTCGGCGAAATAGCTGTCGTCGCGGTCGGCGCTCAGGCTGGTGAAGGGCAGCACGGCGATCGAGGCATCGCCCGGGCGCGCCGGTGGTGCCTGCGCGCGCCAGGCCAGTACGCCCAGCACGGCGATCAACACGACCGCTGCACCCAACACCCACCTCGCGCGGACCGGCCAGCGCAGGCGGCGCCCGGGTGGCGAGGGTGGGGGTAACAGCACCGGCGCGGCAGCCGTCGCGGGCGCTTCGGGCGCGCCCGGCGAACCGTTGTCCGCCACGCCGCCGGGCGCCGCCGTGTCCCGGGCTGTCGAGGGAGCACTCCCCTCGTCCGACTGGCCGGCGCTGGCCGCCGGCGCTGTCGTCGCCGCGCCGGGCGGGCCGGTGCCCTGTTCAGGGACCGCAGGTGCGGTGGCGGAATCGGGCAGCGCGTCGTCGCCCGCAGGCACCGGGGTGCCGGCCAGCTCGCCGATGAACCGGTACCCCAGCGCGTGCTGGGTCTGGATGTAGACCGGCCGGTGCGCGTCGTCCTCCAGCACGTGGCGCAGCTGCGCGATGGCGCGGGTCAGCACGCCGGGCGTCACGTGGCGGTGGCCCCACACCGCGTCCAGCAGGTCGTCGCGGGCCACAAGCTCGCCCGCATGCCGCAGCAGCACCAGCAGCACCGCGAAGGCCTTGGGCTCGACCGCCTGCGGTGCTCCGTCGCGGGTCAGGGTGTGTGCAATGGCGTCGACCACCACCGGGCCGAATCGGTAGCGTTCCCCCGTCGAACCGCCGTCTCCGGCGGACCCTGACGGTTCCATCGCAAAAACCTCATGACCGCCACACGAACCTGTGACAACGCAGACGAAAAGCGGCGGCGGCCATCATGACCCCGCAGCCCGGCCAGCGGACTCTGTTGCCACGCCGGACATGCCGGCGTCCTCCACCGGAGAACCGCCATGAACGCCATCGCCCTGTCCCTGAATGCCCCCCTCGCCCCGCTGGTCGCCGCCACCCCGGCCGATCGCCCGCACCGCCGCCGCCGCGTCGACCGCTTCCAGCTGTCCGACACTGCACTGGACCGCTTCAACGGCCTGATCACCCGCCTCGACCCGGCCGCGCCGGCGTTCGAGTGGGACTCGCTGGCCACCGCCGCCCGCCGCGTGCGTGAACAGGGCGAAGCCGGCGCCAGCGCCATCCGCGCCATCCACCAGCGCCTGCGCCGGGCGGTGGTCCTGGCCCGCCTGCTGGCCGACGCCGGCTGGACCCCGGCCAACGACGCCGTCGATATCGCCGGTGAAGTGGTCGACTACGTCCGCGGCGGCCACGACCTGATCCCCGACGCGCTGCAGCAGGTCGGTCGCCTGGATGACGCCATCGTCGTCGACGCCGCCTGGCCGCGGCTGTCGGACGAGGTCGCCGACTACCTGGACTACTGCCGCCTGCGCCGCATCGAAGCCGCCCTGCGCGGCACCGACCCCGGCGGCTTCCGATTCGACCGCAACGACTGGCAGGACGCCGCCCGCGCTGAAGCAGCCTTCGCCGCCCACTGCCGCGCCGTCCGCGACGGCTCCTACGTGCGCGCCGCTGCCCCGCTGTTCCGGGTGCATTGAGTCGGACGCTCACGTACCTGCATGCGGGAGAGGAGCGAGCCGCATCTACTCCCTCCCCTGCTTGCAGGGGAGGATTGGGGAGGGGTGTTTCCCCCTCGCTGACCTGACAACCACGCCCGAAAAGCACCCCCTCCCAACCTCCCCCTGCAGGCAGGGGGAGGGGCTGCAGCACCGTTGCCCTTTCCGCCCGCCACCCCCACTTCAGACACTGGAATCCGCCAACATGCAGGCGCATGCTGGCGACACAGGATCCACTCGGGGCACGGCGCCATGCCGGCCCGCCTCGCCCCAGTCCCGCACGGCCGGCACCGCGAGGACATGTCATGCGTACTTCCGCCCTGACGCCGGCCTACGCGCCCCTGCCCTTCGGCACCGCCCAGGCCGATATCGACCCGTCCACCGCACCCGACTTCGCCCCCGAAGCCGTCGCCCGGTTCGACGCCCTGCTCCATGAGATCCACCCCGACGCCCCGCGCGTCAACGTGCCGCGCCTGCGCAGCTTGGCCGCGTCGCTGCTGGCCATGCCGTCCGGCGAGGCCCGGGAGATGCTGGCCCTGCGCATGACCCGCATCAATTCGCTGCGGGCACTGCTGCGCGACGACGACTGGAACGCCGATGACGCCATGCGCGCCCGCGTGTCCAAGCTGGTGGACTACGTCGACCGAGACGACGACCTGATCCCGGACGGCACCGACCTGCTGGGCAAGCTGGACGACGTGCTCCTGTTCGAACTGGCGTGGCCGGCCTTCGAGGACGAAGCCGAGGAGTACATCGACTTCTGCGCCTACCGCCACGACGAGCACCCGGTCGGCGATGCCGCCCACCAGCGCGCCGCCTGGGTCCGCGACCGCCTGGCCGAACTGGCCCTGCTGCAGCACAACGCCCGCGTCAACGACAGCCACTACGCCAACGGCCGCATGCCCGCCACCCCGTTCCGCATCGGCGGCGGCTGACCGCGCACCTCCGGCCGGCGGCGAATCGCGACTTACGTCGCTCCTACAAATGCTCCGTGGGCCCGACTCGCCCCCTGTGGGAACGGCTTCAGCCGCGATCCGCACCGCACCCGAGCGGGGCACCCCACCTCGGGGCGTCCCCTCACGCCTTTTGTAGGAGCGACGTAAGTCGCGACCGCGCACCTCCGGCCACCCACGAATCGCGACTCACGTCGCTTCTACAAATGCTCCTTGGTCCCGACTCGCCCCCCTGTAGGAGCGGCTTCAGCCGCGATCCGCACCGCACGCGGGCGGGACGCCATACCTCGGGCGTCCCCTCACGCCTTTAGTAGGAATGACGTAAGTCGCGACCACGCACCTCCGACCACCCACGCATCGCGACTCACGTCGCTCCTACAAAGGGATCGGGGCAGCGCTGGACACGGGTCATGCGCGGACCGATGGCGGTTCGATCGCGGCTGAAGCCGCTCCTACAACGGCCCCGACAGACCGAACCGCAACCGGCAACCGCCGCCCAAACCCCCACCCCACCGCCATCCCCCACCCCGCCCGCCTGTCAAGCCTTGTACCCCCCGACCGGGCTGCTAACCTGCCCGCTCGCACGCCGTCTGCCGCCGTCCCGGGCCCGGCATCGGCCGGCCGCATCGCAAGGCAGGCATGTCCGCACCCTTCGTACACCTCCACCTGCACAGCGAGTTCTCGCTCGCCGACTCCACCATCCGCGTCGGCGAGCTGGTCAAGCGCTGCGTGGCGCTGGGCCAGCCGGCCGTGGCGCTGACGGACATCAACAACCTGTTCGCGGCGGTGCAGTTCCAGAAGAAGGCCGAGGGCGCAGGCATCAAGCCGATCCTCGGCGCGGACCTGGCGCTGGCCGACGGCAACGAGTCGCCCACCCGCCTGACCGTGCTGTGCCGCGACCACGACGGCTACCTCACCCTGTCGCGCCTGCTCACGCGCATGTGGATGGAAGGCCACCGCCATGACGGCGTGATCCTGCGCCCGGAATGGCTGCGCGAGGACAACGTCGGCCTGTTCGCGCTGGCCGGCGTGCACAGCCTGCCCGGGCGCTTGGCGCAGGGCGGCCGTCACGAACTGGCCGAGGCCGCCGTCGCCGACTGGCAAAGCGTGTTCGACGACCGCCTGTTCCTGGAACTCACCCGGACCAATCGCGAGGGCGAAGACGCCTACAACACCCTCGCCCTGCACCTGTCCGCGAAGCGTGGCCTGCCGGTGGTCGCGACCAACGACACCCGGTTCCTCGACCGCGAAGGCTTCGACGCTCACGAGGCGCGCGTGTGCATCGCGTCGGGCCGCGTGCTGGACGACCCCAAGCGGCCCAAGGACTACACGCCCGAGCAGTACCTGAAGTCGTGCGACGAGATGCGCGCGCTCTTCAGCGACGTGCCCGACGCCATCGACAACGCGCTGGCGCTGGCCACGCGCTGCAACGCCGAGATGAAGCTGGGCACGTACTACCTGCCCGCCTTCCCGGTGCCCGACGACCACACCATCGAGTCGTGGCTGCGCAGCCAGGCGCACGAGGGTTTGGACAAGCGTCTGGAAAAGGCCCCGCTCGCCGAAGGCCACACGCGCGAGGACTACAACGCGCGCCTGGACACCGAGCTGGACGTCATCATCTCGATGGGGTTCCCCGGCTACTTCCTGATCGTCGCGGACTTCATCAACTGGGGTAAGGCGCAGGGCATCCCGGTCGGCCCGGGCCGCGGTTCGGGCGCGGGCTCGCTGGTGGCGTGGGCGCTGGGCATCACCGACCTGGACCCGCTGCCGTACGACCTGCTGTTCGAGCGGTTCCTCAACCCCGAACGCGTGTCGATGCCCGACTTCGACATCGACTTCTGCATGGACCGCCGCGACGAGGTCATCGACTACGTCGCGCGCAAGTACGGCCGCGACCGCGTCAGCCAGATCATCACCTACGGCACCATGGCGGCCAAGGCCGTGGTGCGCGACACCGGCCGCGTGCTGGGCCACCCGTACGGCTTCGTCGACGGCATCGCCAAGCTCATTCCCAATACGCTGGGCATCTGCCTGGACGACGCGCTGGGCGAGTCCGAAGCCGCGCGCAAGAACACCGAGCTGGCCTCCAGCGACCTCATCGCCCGCTACCACAGCGAGGACGACGTCCGCGACCTGCTCGACCTCGCCCGGCAGCTGGAAGACCTCACCCGCAACGCCGGCAAGCATGCCGGCGGCGTGGTCATCGCGCCCAGCCCGCTGAGCGACTTCTGCCCGCTGTTCGCCGAACACGACGGCGAAGGCCGCGGCAAAAGCCCCGTCACCCAGTTCGACAAGGACGACGTCGAAGCCGTCGGTCTGGTGAAGTTCGACTTCCTCGGCCTGCGCACCCTGACGATCATCGACTGGGCGGTGAAGGCCATCAACGTCCGGCGCACGGCTGCGGGCGAGACACCGCTCGACATCACCGCGCTGCCGCTGGACGACGTCGCCAGCTACGAGCTCTTCGCCCGGGGCGACACCGTCGCGGTGTTCCAGTTCGAATCGCGCGGCATGCGCGAGCTGCTCAAGCGCGCCAAGCCCGACGTCTTCGAGGACATCATCGCGCTGGCCGCGCTGTTCCGCCCCGGCCCGCTGGGCAGCGGGATGGACCGCGAATGGGTCGACCGCAAGCACGGCCACACGCAGGTCAGCTACCCGCATCCGCTGCTGGAGCCGGTGCTGGGCGCGACCTACGGCGTCATCGTCTACCAGGAACAGGTGATGCAGATCGCCCAGGTCCTGGCCGGCTACACGCTGGGCGGCGCGGACATGCTGCGCCGCGCGATGGGCAAGAAGAAGCCCGAGGAGATGGCCAAGGAGCGCGCCAAGTTCGAGGCCGGCTGCGCCGAGCGCGGCATCGCGCCCAACGTCGCCACGCCCATCTTCGACTTGATGGAGAAGTTCGCCGAGTACGGCTTCAACAAGTCGCACTCCGCCGCCTACGCGCTCGTCGCCTACCAGACGGCATGGCTGAAGGTTCACTACCCGGCCGAGTTCATGGCCGCGGTGCTGTCCTCGGACATGGACAACACCGACAAGGTCACCGGGTTCCTGGACGAGTGCCGGGTGATGGGCCTGACCGTGCTGCCGCCCGACGTGGACGCCTCGGCGTACATGTTCGAGGCGACGTCACCCGACACCATCCGCTACGGCCTGGGCGCGGTGAAGGGCGTCGGCCGCGGCGCCTGCGAGGCGATTGTCGAGGCGCGCCGCGCCGGGCCGTTCGGTGACCTGCTGGAATTCTGCAAGCGCGTGGACAGCGGCAAGCTCAACCGCCGCGCACTGGAAGCGCTCACCCAGGCCGGCGCGCTGGACAAGCTGGGGAAGAACCGCGCCAGCCTGATGCTCCAGCTGCCCGAAGTGCTTCGCGCCACCGACCAGCTCGCGCGCGAGCGCGCCGCCGGCCAGGTGTCGCTCTTCGGCGGTGGCGAGGCGGCCGCGCCCGCGCTGCACATCGACCTGCCGGAAACCGACGAATATCCGCTGGGCCAGCTGCTCAACGGCGAGCGCGAAACGCTCGGCCATTACCTCAGCGGCCACCCGTTCGACCCGTACCGCGACGAGCTGCACGCCCTCACCGGCCACGATCTGGGCGACCTGGAAAAAATCTGGGCCACCCGCCCCGACAGCGCCCGCGGCGGCTGGCGGCCGGAAGTGGA
>MIDV01000065.1:24626-37554 GCA_001830245.1 Lysobacterales bacterium RIFOXYA1_FULL_69_10
AAGAAGGGCGACAGCCAGATGTTCGTGCAGATCGAGGACGGCCGCGGCCGCCTGGAATGCGCCTTCTTCGGCGAGACGTACGGGGAGTTCGCCGCCCTGCTCAGCCGCGACCGCCTGCTGGTCATCCAAGGCGGCCTGCGCGAAGACGCCTTCAGCGGCGGCTTCGCCCTCAAGTCCAACCGCTGCTGGGACTACAGCCAGATCTGCGCCCAGCACGCCAAGCGGCTGTCGCTGCGGTTGGACCTGCGCGTGCCCGGGATCTGGGATCGGGTGGATGCGCTGCTATCGAAACACCGGCCCGGCGGGACGCCGATCCGGCTGGACCTGCTCCGCCATGGCGCCGCGGGTATGCTCGACCTCAATGGCACCAGTTCCGTGCGGGTGGACGCGGAGTTGATGGGGATGTTGAGGGCGGTGCCGGGGGTTAAGGCGGTTAAGTTGGCGCTGGGGCGGCCTTGGGGGGGATAACACTGCAGCTTTGAAGCGTTCACTTATCACGACATTCTTGAGGCAGTTTTGCGGTAGGCGTCGGGTTCAGATGCAGCCTCAGCAATGCTTTAGCCGTGAGCTCGTTCCGATAACACCCCACTTTGGGGATCTATTTGGTGTTAGGCCGCATGGAAGAGATCGCCGCAAATTACCTCCAAGATCTTGGGTATCTGCTTCGAGAGCGCCTGGATCACGCTCGGCAGGAAGCTGAGGCTGCCTCTGGTCCGAGTCGGGAGTTTGAGGCGGGTCGTTACAGGGCCTACCGGGAGGTGCTCTCACTCATGCTGACGCAAGCAGAGGCATTTGAGCTTCCCGTTGAGGCACTCTCCCTCCAGGATGTGGACCGTGACCGGGAGCTGGGCTGCTAGCTTGCGGCCTAACAATTCGTCCAAGCCGACGCCACTTCGCGGCGCGGCTTAACTCAGGTGTTAGACGCCACTGGGAGAATCTCGTGAATGTCAAGGAAGCCGTAGCAATCGCTAAGAGTTACGTTGCCGACTTATTTGGCACGGAAGGCGCACAGAACATTGCTCTAGAAGAAGTTGAGCCGGACTTGGACAATGGAGAATGGCTGGTAACCATTGGCTTTTCGCGCCCCTGGGATAACTCATCATTGTTCGCATCGGTTGGCGCTGCAACACGCCGCACTTATAAGCTTGTAAGGATTAGCGTTAAGGATAAGCAAGTCATATCGGTGAAGAACCGAGAGACAAAGAATTGAATCATCGCGTTGCTCTTGTAGACACGAATCTCTTGGTTCTACTGAGCGTAGGATCATCCGATCGTAGCTACATCGAGACGCACAGACGAACTGCCCAATTCGCCCCCGAAGACTTCGACCTTCTATTGAGTGTGCTTTCTTCATACAACAGCATTCTCGTCACTCCTAATGTTCTCTCGGAGTGTTCGAACCTTTGCGCCTACATCGGCGAGCCCGCCAGAACCCAAGTATTAGCCACTCTCAAGATTCTCACAGAGGACCGTGAGGAGCTGTATGTGAAGAGCAAAGATGCAGCCTGCCATGCTTCTTACCTTCGGCTTGGCCTAACGGATGCGGCTATACATATTGCGGCGGAGCAGGCGACCGTTCTCACAACCGATCTCGATCTCTATCTGTCACTACTCAGTGCAGGCAAGAAGGCCGTTAATTTCAATCATGTCCGCGAGTGGGGTTGGCAAGGTGGCGTCTGACAATGCGCTCCAGCCGACCCTACTTCGCTACACCAACAACATGGCAGAAAGAGCTTGCCATGTTCTTGGCTCCGCCACGCAGGGCGGCTTAACTTAGGCGTTAGTCAACAGCTGCAGTGATCTCGATGACCGACTACAGAAACAATCACTATGTTCCTGTTTGGTTCCAAGAGAGATTCTTTGACGCCGCTCAACGAGAGAAAAAGTATTACTACCTTGATCTTTCGCCTGAACGCGTTACCTCAGAAGGGCATTCGTTCACCCGGAACGAAATTCGAAGACTGGGTGCCAAGAGCTGCTTCTTCCAAAGAGATCTCTACACAACCAGTTTAAGCGGCTTGATCTCCACCGAAATTGAGAAGAAATTCTTTGGCCAGATTGATTCGGAGTCGATCTCATCAGTCGACTACTTCGCCAACTTCTCGCACCCGTCTGCCGACGGAAACCTCTACCAACGGTTTCTTTTGTATCTGAGCTTACAAAAGCTGAGAACACCTAAAGGACTAAAATATCTTTCTTCTGTCACAAGAATTCGCACGTCGAATGGCCTCCTATACGCGATTCAAGAACTTCAAATGCTGTTCTGCGCCATCTGGACGGAGTCGGTCTGGAGCATCCTTGATGGAGGTGACAGCGGCATCGGGTTCTTACTCTCAGATCATCCGGTAACTGTGTACAACCAAGGGGCGTTCCCCGCCTCTAGCTGGTGCAAAAATGGACTGGACCCGCATATCTGGCTAAACGGAACGCACACGCTGTTCCCTCTTAGTCCAAGCAAGCTCCTGGTGTTGACCAACCTCTCTTGGGTAAGGCACCCCTATGGCAATCCTCTGAAGAACAGACCCAATCCAAATCCACTTCGGCCAGCGATCTTCAACTTCACGCAAATTCAGACAGGGCGCCGCCTTTCCCCCGAAGAGATGCTCTCCATCAACTACATCATCAAGAATCGAGCATTCCGGTACGTCGCTGCCTCAAATCGTGATTGGCTTTTTCCAGAGCAGCAAATGGTTAAGCCTCAATGGAACGCCTTAGGTGAGAAGCACCTTTTGATGCCTGACCCTAGATCCGTCAGCTTTTCTACCGAGATCTTGATGGGCTTCAACGACGGAACTTCTGACGCTTTCGATGAATACGGCAGAAAGCCGTGGGAACCGAACTACCAAGATAAAGAGCGCAAAGAACGGGACTGGGAGACATTCCAAGCCTTTAGAGGAGAGTACGCACGGCTGTTCGGACCAGTACGTCGCGGGTGTTCGTACGACTACGGCAAAGAAGATAACGGGACGGACTCTGACGACTTTCACCGTTATCACCTCTCCCTGGAGCAACGACACAAGAAGCACCGATACAACCGCTAGAGCTACAACCGAACGGGGTCAGGTTCACTTTCAGCGAAAACAGGGGTCAGAGTCGACTTTTCGCAGTAGCCGTTGTTACTTCAACAGGGGGATTCACATGTTTCGATCTTTGGCCATCACGGCCGGCATTCTGCTGCTCGCCGCCTGCTCCACCACCAGCACCGTGCACCAGGCGCACAGCGCGCCGATGGATCAGGTGTATGCGTATGCGTTCTCCAACCAGGGCGGTGACGACCACGAGGGAATCGCGCAGCTGGACGGGGTCATCCAGTCGCACCTGCGCCAGGCGGGCCTGATTGATGCTGGAACTACCAACCCGAAGATCGAGGTGGTGGTGAAGCACTACTACGTGCGCTCCAACGGCGCGCGCTTCTGGGCCGGCATCATGGCCGGGCGCGACAAGATCATCAGCAACGTCCGCGTCACCGGCGCCGACGGCGCGCAGGTCGGCAACTTCGACGTCGAGACCTTCAACTCCACCGCGTGGGGCACCACCGACGGCCTGATGCAGAAGCACGCCGAGGAACTGGTCGCCCGCCTCAAGGCGTCCTGACGGCCACGGCGCCCCACCTGCCACAGGAATGTCGGATTCCGAGCCCGGGTACACCTCCGGGCTCGGAGACAACCCGTTTCGCAGCCCTTACCCGGGAGACCTTGCCCCGCGACCCCGCGTTACGCGAAGGACATGGGTACATGTACGCACTCCAGTTCATCTATCACCTCACATCCAGGACCCTTGAACGCAGAGGTTCCGACCAGGCGAGGTTTATCGCGTTCCTCATAGTGGCGCTGCTCGTTCACCCGCCCATCAATGCCGTGGTTGATCTGTTGGCCGGCGCCGGTTCTTTTACCTCTGCGATTGAGGGCGCCG
The DNA here is from genome assembly GCA_001830245.1 of Lysobacterales bacterium RIFOXYA1_FULL_69_10. Classification (GTDB taxonomy): domain Bacteria; phylum Pseudomonadota; class Gammaproteobacteria; order Xanthomonadales; family Xanthomonadaceae; genus Lysobacter_C. Next base: position 28,539 of record MIDV01000065.1, read on the forward strand.
AAAACACTTTCTATACCCGGGTGAGCTTGTCCTTCTATCTGGCAGCCGGCATCACGGCTGTCGTCGTTTGGACCTGTTTCGATCGCAACAGAAAGAAGGCTGGCCGCCGCTTTGAGTGGGTCGAGGAATCTGCTGCCGCCTTTGGAATGCGGTATGCGTGGATTGCACTGGCGGTGATCTGGGCGATCCTGCTGAACACCCTGGCGGATAGAAGTGATTGGCTTTGTCTTGCTGTGTTCGTGGGCACGTTGCTGCCGCTATCACATGCCATCACCGCGTGGCAGCGGAGTGGGCGAGGCGGCTAGAACGGGGGTCAGGGCTCCCTTTCACGCGAATGAGAAAGAGACCACGCTGCCCCGGTTTTGTAGCGCCCCCGGTTCTGTAGCACCCTGACGGCACATCGTGGACGGAAGGAGCAGGCGAATGAACGATGCCAACGCGCCGTGGCCCGAACTGCCGCCGCTCGACGCTTGGGCCGACACGTTTGCAACCGTGCACATGTGGACGCAGATCGTCGGCAAGATCCGGCTTGCGCTGTCGCCCTGGCAGAACCACTCGTGGGGTTCCGCGCTTTACGTCACTGCGACCGGCCTGGCGACATCGCCCATTCCGGCCGGCGACGGCAGCTTCGATATCGAGTTCGACTTCGTGCACCACGCATTGCGGATTCGCACCTCCGACGGACGCAGGCGGGACCTCGCGCTGTCGGCGATGCCGGTGTCGGATTTCCATCGCGATGTCATGGCGTCACTGGCGGACCTGGATATCGCGGTCTCGATCTACACGCGGCCGGTGGAAGTCGTCGAGGCCATTCCCTTCGAGCACGATCGCACGCACGCCAGCTACGAGGCCGATGTCGTCAATCGCGTCTGGCGCGCGTTCCTGCAGGCCGATCGTGTCTTCAAGATGTTTCGCGCGCGGTTCCTCGGCAAGTCGAGTCCCTCGCACTTTTTCTGGGGCGCCTTCGATCTCGCGGTCACGCGCTTCTCGGGGCGCGGCGCACCGATGCATCCCGGCGGCGCGCCGAACTGCGCGGATTGGGTGATGCGGGAAGCGTATTCGCATGAACTCGCCAGTGCCGGCTTCTGGCCGGGCGCGGGGCTCGGCGAGGCCGCGTTCTACGCCTATGCCTGGCCCGAACCGCCCGGCTACCGCGAACGGGACGTGCAGCCGGCCGCTGCGTATTTCTCGGACGCCTTGCAGGAATTCGTCCTGCCTTATGACGCCGTGCGCAGCGCTGGCGATCCGGACGGCACATTGCTCGCTTTCCTGCAGTCCACCTACGAGAGCGCGGCGGATCTCGCGCACTGGGACCGCACCGCGCTGGAGCGCGACGGCAGTGAATTCGGGCGCGGCAACCACTTTCCTGCCGTTCTCCCGCAAAGTTGAAAGTGCACCTGACCCGGATCTCCTGACCGATGGCCACGCACGCGATCAGGCAACTTACCGCCGACGACCTGCGCCTGATGGACGCCCTGCTGGCAATGTTCGGCGAGGCCTTCGACGACCTGGACACCTATGTCGGCAAGCGCCCCGCCCCGGCGTACCAGCGGCGGCTTCTGGGCAACAACCACTTCATCGCGCTCGCGGCCGTGGCCGGCGACGAGGTGGTGGGTGGACTGGCCGCCTACGAACTGCCCAAGTTCGAGCAGGAGCGCAGCGAGATCTACATCTACGACCTCGCCGTCGCGGCGGCGCACCGACGCCAGGGCATCGCGACCGCGCTGATCCACGCATTGCAGGCCGAGGCGCAGCGACGCGGGGCATGGGTGATCTACGTGCAGGCCGACACCGGGCCCGAGGACGAGGCAGCGATCGCGCTGTACTCCGGGCTCGGCATCCGCGAGGACGTACTGCATTTCGACATTGCGGTGCCTGCGGGCGGCTGAGCGCTCGGCTCAGCCGCGGGCCGTGTACGCGAAACTCCGCGCGCTCAGGCCGGGATGCGGCGGTCGTACTCTGCGCGCAGGCGCGTCCAGCCGTCCCAGAAGGTTTCCTGCGTTTGCGTCGTCCCGCCATTGGCGCGGTTGACCAGGAGGTCGAGGTGGACGTGCCAACCGGCGCCGATCATCAGCAGGTTCGCGCGGTCGGAGATGCCGCGGTGGACCACGGTCAGCAGCACCTGGTCGCCCTTGGGCTCGAGGTCGAAGGTCACGTCGCCGCCGCCCTCGCCTTCGCCCTCGCCCCAGGTGAAGGCGAGCCGGCGCGGCGGGTCGAGCTCGGTGATGCGGCTGCGCATGCGGTGTTCCTTGCCGAAGCCTTCCGGGCGCTGGCCAGGCGGGTCGGTCAGCTCGTCGTTGCGCCAGACGAGCTCGAACGGTGCGCCCACCTGCAGCTGCATGTCGCCGGCGGCCAGCCATTGGCGGCGCAGCTCGCCCTCGGTCAGGTAGGACCAGATGCGCTCGATCGGTCCGGGCAGCAAACGCTGGATACGCACGGCCTGGGGTGCGCTGACGACGCCGTAATCGGCTTCGGGGGTGGCGATCTGGATGGTCTGGTTCATGGCGTCCTCCGTGGGGGGCGGGCCTTGCGGGCGGTGGGGTTGCGGGCGGTGTCCCGCTTGGGTTTCTTTGCGGCGTCCTCGGCCTTGAGGAGGGCTTCGAGGGCATCAAGCTTGCCGGTCCAGAAGCGCTCGTAATGGCGGAGCCATTCCGCGCCGGCATGCAGCGGGCGCGCGTCGAGCCGGCAGGTGTGCACGCGGCCCTGGACCTCGCGCTGGATCAGGCCGGCGCGCTCCAGCATCTGGATGTGCTTGGAGGCGCCGGCCAGCGAGATGTCGAACGGCGCGGCCAGTTCGCCGACGGTGCGCTGGCCGGCGGCCAGGGCGTGCAGCATCGCGCGCCGGGTCGGGTCGGACAGGGCCTGGAACACCGTGTCGAGCTGGGGGGTGTGTTTGTCAACCATGTGGTTGAATATACTCCCCGCTGGACGACTGTCAACCCTTTGGTTGAATATTTTTCGACCACCGTCGCCGACGGGGAGACCCCTACCCGTGCGACTCAGCCGCCCGCTGCTTTCGGGTCAGCGTCTGCACGACCTTGCCTTCGGCATAGAGGAACTCGATCGCGCGGAAACCTTCTTTGGTCAGCGTCAGGCGAAGGCGCGGCCGGCCTTGCGTGGGCCAGGTTGAGCGAAGGCGTGCCGTCGGCGGCGAGCCTGTGCGGAAGGTCACGAGGACTTCCCGGCGTTCAACTCAGGGCGGATCGCCCGGCAATCTCCCCGCACCTTCAGGCCGGGAGCGACTCATGCGCGCAGCTGTATTTCTCTTGCTTGTACTGACGTGGATACCGTCCCACGCGGAGCAGCCGGCGCCATCCACCGCGACGGCGATCCAGCAGGTGCTGGCTCACCCTCTGTTTGAAGATCCCTACATGTGTTCGGAGCACGCGCAAGGTGAGCTTCCGTATCCAGGGGATGATCTCGGCCAGGACTGCATGGTTTCCGCATTCGACGAGAACAAGGATCTTTTCTTCCTCAGGCTGTACCGAACCGATGGCTCCACCAACGAGGATTGGTACGGATGGAATCGCCCCGTCTACTCCCCGTGTGACTGCAAGGTGCTGGATGTCCACGTGAACCCGCTCATCAATCAGCCGGGCCAGCCCGACAAGAGCCGCGCCTCCGGCGTCATCCTGAAGGCGTCGGATGGCACCATGTTCGCCCTCGGCCACCTGCAGGGGTTCCTCGTGGAAGAGGGCTCCCGGTTGAAGGCAGGCGACCCGATCGGTTTTGTCGGCAACAACGGCTATGCGAGGGCGCCCCACGTGCATATCGGGGCGTGGCGTGGAGAACAGCCGCTGCAGGTTCGCTGGGACCAGCGCGCAATGAAAATCCATTGAACAACGAAAAAGTCGCCAACCGAATGGGCAGTCCCCTGCTCCATAAGCCGAAGCCACGCGGATCCATCACTTGAACGACGACCTCGACATCCGCCCCGGCGACCTCGACGACCCGCGCGTCATCGCCCTGCTGCTCGAGCACCTCGCCTCGCTCGCGCCCACCGCTCCGAAGGAAAGCCGGCACGCGCTGGACCTGTCGGGGCTGCGCGGGCCTGGCATCCGGTTCTGGTGCGCGTGGGACGGCGAGGCGCTGGCCGGGTTCGGGGCGCTCAAGCGGCTGGACGCCGCCCATGCCGAGGTCAAGTCGATGCGCACCGCCACGTCCCACCTGCGCCGCGGCGTGGCGGCCCGGCTGCTGGCGCACATGGTCGACGTTGCCGCGCGCGACGGCATTACGCGGCTCAGCCTGGAAACCGGGTCGATGGCGTTCTTCGCGCCCGCGCACCGGCTGTACGCGTCCTTCGGCTTCGTCCCCTGCCCGCCCTTCGGCGACTACAGGCCCGACCCCAACAGCGTGTTCCTGACCCGCACGGTGGACGGGCCGCAGACCGGGCTTGGCGAATCGACCGGCTAGTGAGCGTCCGTGGCCCGCCCCGCGCGCGCCTGCTCAAGTTCACCCTGTTTCAGCCGACACCGTAGGTAGCCAGGGACCGGCGCGGCATGTCGCGCCGGGTGTCCGGCGGCGCTTCGCCTTTGCACACGGCGCGGTGCGGCGGCCCGCTGCGATTCGGGCGCCGACGGCGCATTCAACGGGCAGGCGCATGCACCATCACTACAACCTCTGGATCGTCGCGCTGTCGCTGGTGGTGGCGTTTCTCGCCGCCTACACCGCGCTGGATATCGCGCTACGGGTGCGCGATGCCGGCGCGCGTGCGTTCCGCTTCTGGTTCGTGGGCGGCAGCCTGGCGCTGGGCCTGGGCATCTGGTCGATGCACTTCATCGGGATGCTGGCGCACGTCACGCCCACGCCGCTGGGCTATGACATACCGCTGACGCTGTGGTCGATCGTGCCGGCCGTCGGCGCCGCATCGGTGGCGATCTGGCTGGTGCGGCTGGGCATCGGCGAGCGCCGCGTGATCGTCATGGGCGGCATGGTGATGGCCACGGGCATCGTGGCCATGCACTACACCGGCATGTCCGCGCTGCGGATGTCGCCGGCACTGAGTTACGACCCGCTTCTGGTGGCCGCGTCGTGCGGCATCGCGCTGGCCGCGGCCATGGCGGGGCTGTGGCTGGCCATGCGGCTGGCCCCGGGCGACCGCTGGCTTTCGGTCAAGAAGCTGGCCGGCATGCTGGGGTTGGGGCTGGCGATCAGCGGAATGCATTACACGGGCATGGCCGCGGCTGACTTCTCCCCGGGCGCCGTCAGCCTGGCGCTGCAGGGCGGCCTGGACGGGTCGACGATGGCTGTTGCGGTCGGATTGGGCAGCCTGGGCGTGCTGACAGTGACGTTGCTGATCGCGCTGTTCGACGCGCGGCTGGTGAACGAGCACGCCGCCGCCCGCGTGCACCTTGAGGCGGAGGTGGAGCGCCGGCAGTCGCGCGAGGTGCAGCTGGAACACCTGGCGCTGCACGATGGCCTGACGGGCATCGCCAATCGCGCCAACTTCGTGGAGCAACTGACGCTGGCGGTGCGCCGGGCGCGCCGGCGTGGCGCGATGTTCGGCGTGCTGGCCGTCGACCTGGACGGGTTCAAGGAGATCAACGACGGCTTCGGCCACGCCACCGGCGACGCGTTGCTGTGCGATGTGGCGCGCCGCCTGCAGGCCGGCGCCCGCGTCGAGGACACGGTGGCGCGCCTGGGCGGCGACGAGTTCAGCGTGCTGGCCACCGAGGTCGCATCGCCGGCCGACCTCGCCCTGCTGGCGCAGCGGCTGATCGAAAGCCTGGAGGCTGCCGACGTCGGCGTGACCGGGCTGCCGGCGGCGGGCAGCGTTGGCATCGCCATCTATCCACAGGACGGCGACAACGTGGACGACCTGCTGCGGTCGGCCGACTTCGCCCTCTACCACGCCAAGAGCGCCGGCAAGGGGCGCTACCATTTCTTCGACAGCCAGCTGGAAAGCCGGGTGCGCACGCGCCAGCGGCGGCTGGACGAACTCCGGGCTGCACTGCGCGACGACCAGTTGGTTCTGCACTACCAGCCGCAGGTGGACACGGCGACCGGGCGCGCCGTCGGCGTCGAGGCGCTGGCGCGCTGGCAGCACCCGGCGGACGGGCTGCTGCCGCCGGCGGCCTTCATTCCACTGGCCGAAGAGGCGGGCCTGATGCCGGCGGTGGACGCGTGGGTGATCCGCCGCGCGTGCCTTGAGGCTGCGGGTTGGGCGGCGCTGGGCGTGACCCTCACGCTCGCGTTGAACGTGTCGGCGCAGAGCGTCACGCCGGCCCTGGTGGTAACCACCATCGAGGCGTTGCGCGAGAGCGGCCTGCCGCCGCGGCAGCTGGAGTTCGAGCTGACGGAAACCGCGCTGCTCAACGCCGAGGACACCGGCGTCGTGGACGTGCTGCAGCAGCTGGCGGCGCTGGGCGTGCGCCTGTCCATCGACGACTTCGGCACCGGCTACGGGTCGCTGCTGTACCTGCGCTCGCTGCCGATCGCCGCGATCAAGATCGACCGCCGCTTCGTGCAGGCGGCGCCGGGCACGGTGCAGGACGCCGCCATCGTGAAATCCCTGCTCGACCTGGGCCGCACTTTGGAACTGCGGGTGGTGGCCGAAGGCGTGGAAACCGCGGAACAGCTGGCGCTGCTGCGCGAGCTAGGCTGCGAGACGGCGCAGGGCTACTGGTTCAGCCCGCCAGTGCCGGGCGCGGACGCCGTGCGGCATGGTCGCGCGAAGGATGAGCGCGCGGCCGGGTTACTGCGCGATCCCGCTGCTGTGGCCGGCGCCGACCGTTGGCGGGCTGACGCCACCCCGTAGGATGGGTGGCGCGCAGCGATACCCATCGTTTTCGCACCGCCTGCGGCAACCGGGCGTTTGTCCTGCAGCGGTTGATGGGTATCGCGTTGCTCAACCCTTCCTACGTTTGGCCGATCGTCCACCGACCACGCCCTTGATGGCCCGGGCGTAGGGCAGGCACCCGCTTCAACGGAGCGCATGCCATTCCAATCACCACCCTGGTGGTGGGCACGCTGCACGTCGCGCTGGTGCGACGTGGGTCACCTGCGTCGGGGCCCACAGCCTCGTAGGATGGGTCGGGCGCAGCGACACCCATCCGGCGCCATGGCGGATTCGCCGACCGGCGCAGCAGTTTCGCCTGCGCTCTCGGACATCGAAGAGGGGAGCTTCATGGGCACCGACACGACGCCGGGCATGGCCGGCATGGCGCTGCGCATCGCACTGGCGGTGGGCGGCTTTGGATTGATCCTGCTGGTGGCGGTACAGGTCGGCGGCGCGCCGGCCGCCGCAGACATGGGCGCGCCCGCGGCCTTGCAGCGCCTGCCGGGTTCGCTGGCAATCGGCGTGGCGACGCTGGGACTGCTGTACGTGCTGTGGCGAACGCTGGGGCCACGTGACGGCGACGTCCTGGGGCTGGGCCTGCTGCGGCAGGCATGGAAACCGGTGGTCGCGGGGGTGCTGTTGTGGGCCGTTCCGGCTGCGGTCACGCTGGCGGTCATGCAGGCGATGGGCTTGGCCGAGCTGGAGATGAACGCCCCGGCCGGCACGGTGCTCGCGCTCATCGGCATACATCTGCTGGCGGTGCTGCTGGCCGAGGCCTTGCCCGAGGAGCTGGTGTTCCGCGGGTACGTCGCCGGCCTGCTGGAGCGGCGGTTGCGGTTGCTGGGGACGCTGGCGGTGCAGACCGCGCTGTTCGTCGGCGTGGCGTGGGTGGTGCGCGGCGGCGCGATCGCCACGGCCGACATCGTCATGCTGGTCGCGCTGGGCGCGGTGTTCGGCTACCTGCGCGCGCGCAGCGGCACGGTGTGGCTGGGCGTGGGCGTGCACCTGGGGTTCCAGACCGCATCGCAGATGCTGATCGGCGGCTGGAAGGGCCCGCTCGCGCTGGGCGGCGAGCCGATGGTCGCGATGCTGGTGCTGGGCGCCGTGCCGTTCACCATCGCGGTCAACCTGGCCGATTACGTGATCCGCACGCGGCCGCAGTGGCTGGGTGTGCAGCGGCCTGGGCTTGCGGTGGAGGTGGCACGGTGAGGGGCATCGCTTCGCTCCACCCATCCCGCGGATAGGGGCAGGTCAGGGCCGGCGCGGTGGTATCGGCGACAATGGCACCCTCCCCCGCACCGCCGCACCGCGCATGACCGACCACGCCCCCCTCGACGAAGCCGCCATCGCCCTGCTGGTGGACCGGTTCTACGACCGTGTCCGGCGCGACCCGGAGCTGGGTCCCGTGTTCAACAACGCGGTGCACGACTGGGACGCGCACAAGGCGACGCTGGTGGACTTCTGGTGCTCGGTGGCGCTGCGCGCGCAACGCTACCGCGGCAACCCGATGGCCGCCCACCGCGGCCACCCGATCCATGCCGAGCACTTCACCACGTGGCTCGCGCTGTGGGAGCGCACCGCGCTGGACGTCGTCGGCCCGGAACACACCCGCACGCTGATGACCATCGCCGAGCGCATCGGCGGCAGCCTGCAATACGGGCTGGGACTGGACCCGAACCGCCGGCCGCTGGGGCTGGCGGTGATCGACGGTTGAGGCCGGGGCGGCGCGGCTGCGGGGATCGCGGCTGAAGCCGCTCCTACAGTGACCTTGCAAGCCCCTGTGGACGATGTGACGTCCGTGGCGCGCATGGTTTACGGTTCGCGTCCATGAGCAAAGCGATGTCGCCCGTGCGGTTCAAGGCCAAGCTCCTGCGCCCGGCCAAGCCGGCCAATGCAGCCTGGACCTTCGTTCTCGTGCCCAAGGCCGCCAGTGCGAAGCTGCCCTCGCGTGGGCAGGTGGGCGTGGAGGGGACGCTGGAGGGCGCGTCCTTCAGCGCGGTGCTGGAGCCCGACGGCCAGGGCAGCCACTGGCTGAAGGTCGACTGGAAACTGCGCGAGGCCGCGGGCGTGGATGCGGGCGATACCGTCGCGGTCGATGTCACGCCCAGCGGAACGATGCCCGAACCCACGGTGCCGCCTGAGCTGCGCAAGGCGCTGGCGGCGGCGCCCGAAGCCAAGGCGGTGTGGGCCGACATCACGCCCGCCGCGCGGCACGACTGGATCGCCTGGATCACCTCG
>MIDV01000065.1:37560-47846 GCA_001830245.1 Lysobacterales bacterium RIFOXYA1_FULL_69_10
CGCGAGGACACCCGCACCCGCCGCATCGCCAGTGCCTGCGACATGCTGGCCACGGGCAAGCGCCGCGTGTGCTGCTTCGACCGGTCGGGGATGTACAGCAAGGGATTGTCGGCGCCCGAGGCGTTGTAGCCCGGGTAAGGCTGAAGGCCGCACCCGGGACAGGATCTACGCGGCCACCGACTGACGCGGCGTGCTGCGGTGCGTTCGCCCCGTGATTCAAGCGGGTGCCGTCGAGGCGCGGCGCGACGCTTGCCCGGGCTGCTTTTCTGCGTCATTCCCGCGAACGCGGGAATGATGGCTGATGGGCGGGAACGACGGGCTGGAAGGTATGCGGCCTGCATCGAGTTGACGCGCCCTCTCCGTCGCCGGTGCTACACCACCCTCCCCTGCCCCTCTCCGACATCGCGCACATGGCGGACCGCAACCAACCCGACATCGCACTGCTGATCATCGACATGGTCAACGCGCTGGACTTCGACGGCGGCGAGGAACTGCTTCCGGCCGCGATGGAGGCGGCCACGCACATCGCCGCGCTCAAGCGACGGGCGACGGATGCCGGGGTGCCGGTGATCTATGCCAACGACAACTACGGCCAGTGGCGTTCGGACTTCCACCGGGTGGTGGCGCTGTGCGGCGGCTCGGGGTCGCGCGGGGCGCCATTGGTGGATTTGGTGCGCCCGGAGGCGACCGACTACTTCGTCCTCAAGCCGTCCAACTCGGCCTTCCACCAGACGCCGCTGGAGCGGCTGCTGCAGGAGCTGGGCGTGCGTCGCCTGGTCCTGACCGGCATCGCCACCGACAGTTGCGTCGTGGCCACGGCAATGGACGCCAACGTGCGCGACCTCAAGCTGTTCGTGCCGCGCGATTGCGTGGCGGCCGAAAGCGCGGAACGCAACGACGCGGCGCTGGAAGTGATGCGGGCGTCGCTGGGGGCCGACACCCGTACCGGTGCACGGATCACCGTCGACGATTTCCGGGGAACCGGGTAGCCCGGGTAAGGCCGCAGGCCGCACCCGGGTCACGATAGGGACGTAGCGACGGAGCCGACGCAAACCCCGGGTGCGGCCTGCGGCCTTACCCGGGCTACGGATACGCGATCAATGCCGCTTGAGCATCTCGTCGCGGGCCTGCTCGGCGCGCGAGGCACCGATTGCGGTCTCGACGTTCTTGACCTCTTCCGGCGGCGGCAGCACGGCGGGCAGGCCGAGCGACTGGATCCACAGCTCCCGGGTCCAGCCGGTGGTGTGGTAGAGGTGGTGGTCCTCGTCCTCTTCCACCGCCTCGTACGCGGCCTTCAGCACCTTGGTGGCGTCGCCCTGGCCCTTCTCGGCGACCAGGCCGATCAGCTCCCAGTTCATGTGGTCCTTGGTTTCGGCCAGCACCACGCACTCGCCCGCGACCAGTTCGGCGGCGGCGGGGTCGCCCGCCTTCTTCGCCATCTCCATCGCCTTGACCAGCGACTCGCCCATGAAGCCGACGACGTCGCGGCCCGGCGTGCGCGCATCCGGGTCCAGGCCGAGCTGCTCGAACACGTTCAGCAGCACCTTGCGATGCGTGCGGGTCTCTTCGAGGTATTCCTTCCACTCCTTCTTCAGGTCCGGATTGACCGCGCAGCTGATGGCGGTCTCGTAGATCTGCGCGCCACCGATCTCCGTTTCCAGCGCCTGGTAGAGCAGCTCGTTCAACTGCGCGGGGTCATATGCCTTGCGTGCCATTGCGTGCTCCTTCTGATGCTCTCCGCGCGGGGGCGCGGGTCGTGGGGGAGCCACGGACGCTAGGACCGCCGACGCTAGCGCGCCGTGATGGAAACGCTGGATACGGTGAAGGCTTCAGGTTCGTCATGCGACCGGCATTCACCGCGTCTTTGCAGCGGGTGCAGACACTGCCCCATTCAGCACGCACAGCCCGGAGCAGGCCATGACAAGCGACTTCACCGTCTTCGACTGGCAGCGCCTGCTGCTGGGCCTGCCGCCCGAGCTGTACATGCTGGAAATCGGGCTGAAGATCCTCATCATCTTCGCGATCCTGCTGCTGGTGCTGCGCCTGCTGGGCAAGCACGGCCAGCAGAACCTGAGCCCGATGCAGCAGTTGCTGATGATCGCGCTGGGTTCGGCCGCCGGCGACGCGCTGCTGTACCCGGAAGTGCCGATCGCGTATGCCGCCGTCATCCTGCTGGGCGTCACCGTCCTGACGGTGGGCCTGGAGAAGCTGAGCGAACACGTGCGGCCGGTGCGCAACTACGTCGAATCCCACCCCCGCATCCTGGTCAAGGACGGGGAGATCCATTGGGACGCGCTGCACTCCGAGCGCACGACCCGCCGCGAGCTGTTCGCCGAGCTTCGCATCAAGGGCGCGCGGTCCCTCTCGCAGGTGGAGCTGGCGATCCTGGAGGTCACGGGCGATATCAGCGTCTTCCTCAACGACCGGTCGCCGGCCAACCAGGACCTGCTCGACTACGTGGTGGACGAGGACAAGCACGAGCCCTCGCCGCCGGAGGACTGACCGGCCGGGTACCGACAGCGCACTATCGCGACGCGGTCGCGGTTCTGCCCATCCGGTACCGGCGGCACGCGACGTGCCGCGCTGTCCGAGTAGCCGCACTCCACTGGCCCCGTTCCGGGCGCGATGCGATCCTTGCGGTCCACTGGAACTGGACGACACCTCTTATGGACAAGACGCCACCCCGCATGGATGCCAACCATGCCGACGCCATCGCCCGCGCCTTCCTGCAGCCGACCCCGGAGCGCGAGGCCAACCGCGAGCGACAGGCACGGGAGGACTGGCTCGAGCGCGAGAAGCGCAAGGTGGCCGGGGTGGCGCTGGTGGGCATGGTGATCGGCGCGGTGATCGCCCACCGACTGGGCCACCGGTTCACGGAGGGTGTGATCTGGGGTGGCTTGGCGGTGGCGGCGATGGGCTGGGCGTGGATCGGCGTGCGGGCGCGTCGCCGCCGGGCGAGCGGCGGGTAGCCCGGGTAAGGCTGCAAGCCGCACCCGGGATTGGGGTGTATCCGGCGTGGCACGGGTCCCTGAAGCGGGTAGCCCGGGCAAGGCTGCAAGCCGCACCCGGGATCGGGGTATCCGGCGTGACACGGTTCCCGGGTGCGCTCCGCTTACCCGGGCTACACGGCCTATGCGACGTGTCCGCGCCGCAGATGGCGGCGCGGCTCGGTGAAACCCGAATTAATGAACTGTCCAGTACACTGGCCCGCCGTTTTGCCGGCGCCGTGCCCATGCGTGTCCTGTCCAAGACCTGGTCGATTGCCCTCGCCGCTGCCCTGACGCTCGCCGCCTGCGGTGGCCAGGAGGCCGAACCGGCCACCGACACCTCCACCATGGCCGTCACCACCGCTCCGGTGGTGCGCCGCGAACTCGCCAGTGCCATCACCGCGTCCGGGCCGGTAACGGCGGTCGAGGAAATGCAGCTGGGCGTGGAGCTGAGCGGCCAGCGGGTCACGTCGGTCAACGTCGATGAAGGCGAGGCGGTCGCGCGCGGCGACGTTCTGCTCACCTTGGACGCGCGAACGCTGGAGTCGGACCTGGCGCAGGCGCAGGCCGCCCTGCGCGAAGCCGAGGCCGGCGCGGCGCTGGCCCGCTCCAACCTCAACCGCGGCGAACAACTGGCCGGCGGCCAGTACATCAGCGCCTCGGCGCTGGACGAACTACGCGCGGCCCGCACGCAGGCCGAGGCCCGCGTCGGCACCGCGCGCGCGGCCCGCGATGCCGCGCAGTTGCGTCGCGATTTCGCCACCCTGCGTGCGCCGGCCGACGGCGTGATTTCGGCCCGCCTCGTGCAGCCGGGCCAGGTGGTCGCTGCCGGCAGCGAACTGCTGCGGCTGATCAAGGACGGCGCGCTGGAGTGGCGCGCCGAGCTGCCTGCCGCCGACCTGGGCGCGGTCGAGCCCGGCGACCGGATCGAACTGCGCGACCGCAACGGCGCAACGGTCACCGGCGTGGTGCGCGCGGTGTCGCCGGGCGTAGACGCGGCCAGCCGCACCGGCACGGTGTTCGCCGACCTGCCCGAGCCCGGCGCGTTGCGCCCGGGCACGTATCTCGAAGGCCGCATCAACACGGGCCTGGCCACCGTCCCCGTGGTGCCCGACGGCGCGGTGGTGCTGCGCGACGGGTTCCCGTCGGTGTTCGTCGTCGATGGCGAGGGCACGGTGTCGATCACGCGCATCGAGCGCGGCGCCAGCGACAACGGCTACGTCGAAGTCCGCAGCGGCCTGGCCGAGGGCGCACAGGTCGTGACGCGCGGCGCCGGGTTCCTGGCCGATGGCGACCGCGTGCGCGTGGTGTCGCCCGACGCTCCGGACGAAGCGGCCGACCCGGCCGCCACTGACACGGCCGCCGCCCGATGAGCGGCGGCGGCACGCTGTCGTCCTGGGCCATCGACCGGCCGCTGCCGGCGGTGATGGTTTTCTTCGTGCTGTGCGTGGCCGGCATCTGGGGCTTCATCAACCTGCCGGTGGCGCGCTTCCCCGACATCGCGTTCCCGATGACCACGGTGACGGTGCTGCAACCCGGCGCGTCGCCCTCGCAGCTGGAGACGGAAGTCACCCGCCGCATCGAGGACTCGGTGGCGACCATCCCCGACATCAAGCGTGTGGTGTCGACGGTCACCGAGGGCACGAGCACGACGATGATCGAGTTCGAGCTGTCGGTGGACATCGACGCCGCGCTCGACGAGACCAAGGACGCGGTGACGCGGGTACGTACCGACCTGCCGCAGGACATCCAGGAGCCGCTGGTCAGCAAAGTCGAGATCGGCGGCGCGCTGCTGACCTACGCGGTGTCGGCCCCGTCGATGGCGCCCGACCAGCTGTCGTGGTTCGTCGACCGCGACGTGTCGCGCGCGCTCTACGGTGTGGACGGCGTGGCGCAGGTGGCGCGCATCGGCGGCATCGAGCGGCAGATCCGCATCGACCTGGACCCGCAGCAGTTGCAGGCCTTCGGGGTGACGGCGGCCGAAGTCTCGCAGCAACTGGCGCAGATCCAGGTGGAGCGCCCCGGTGGCCGCACCGAGATCGGCGGCGAACAGCAGACCATCCGCACGGTCGGCACCGTCGAGGACGTGCGCCAGCTACGCGACTACACGATCAGCCTGGCCGACGGCCGCGCGGTGCGGCTGTCGTCGATCGCCACCGTCAGCGATGCCGCCGCCGACCCCAGCCAGGTGGCGCTGCTGGATGGCGAATCCGTCGTGGGCTTCTCGGTCTCGCGCAGCCGCGGCTCGGACGAGCTGGACGTCAAGGCGCAGGTGCAGGACACGCTGGAGGCGCTGGCCGCGTCGCACCCGGGCGTGGAGTTCGACCTGGTCAGCAACATGGTCGACGAGACCGAGCGCTCGTACTCCTCGTCGATGACCATGCTGTGGGAAGGCGCGCTGCTGGCGCTGGTGGTGGTGTGGCTGTTCCTGCGCGACTGGCGCGCGACGTGGGTGAGCGCGGTGGCGTTGCCGCTGTCGATCATCCCGACGTTCGCGGTGATCTATTTCCTGGGGTTCTCGCTGAACATCATCACGCTGCTGGCGCTGTCGGTGGTGGTCGGCATCCTGGTGGACGATGCGATCGTCGAGATCGAGAACATCGTGCGCCACCTGGGCATGGGCAAGACGCCGCGCGAAGCCGCGCGCGAGGCGGCCGACGAGATCGGCACCGCGGTGATCGCCACCTCCGCCACGCTGGCAGCGGTGTTCGTGCCGGTGGCCTTCATGCCGGGCATCGCCGGCAAGTTCTTCCGCGAGTTCGGCTGGACGGCGGCCACGGCGGTGATGTTCTCGCTGCTGGTGGCGCGCCTGCTGACGCCGATGATGGCGGCCTACCTGCTCAAGCCGCACGCCGACAACGTCGCCGAATCAAAGCTGATGAAGCGCTACCTGGGCTGGGTGGACGCCGCGCTGCGGCACCGCGCACGCACGCTGTGGATCGCGTTCGGGTTGTTCGTGCTGTCGCTGGCGATGGTGCCGTTCATCCCGACGACCTTCATCCCCACCTCCGACCAGGGCCGCAGCAACCTCAGCATCGAACTGCCGCCGGGCACGCCGATCGAGGAAACCGTGGCGGTGACCGAGCAGGCACGCGAGCGCCTCGCCGCCATCCCCGAACTGCAGCAGGTCTTCACCATGGTCGGCAGCGTGCTCGACCTGGGCGACCCGTCGCGCACGGGCACTGGCGACCCCCGCAAGGCGACGCTAGTGGTGGACTGGGGCCCGTCGGACGACCGCGACCGCGACCAGAAGGCGCTCGAGCAGGAGGTGCGCCAGCGCCTGGCCGACCTCCCCGGCACGCGCGTGAGCTTCGTGAGCGCCGAGCCCGGAGAGCTGATGCAACTGGTGCTGGCCGGCGACGACCCGGAGAAGCTGCACGACGCCGCCGCGGCCGTGGAGCGGGAACTGCGCCAGCTGGAGGGCCTGGGCAGCATTTCGTCCTCGGCCTCCTTGCTGCGGCCGGAGATCCGCATCGTGCCCGACCCGGCACGCGCCGCCGAGCTGGGCGTGTCGACGGCCGCGATCGCCGAGGCCGCGCGCGTCGCGACGGCGGGCGATTACACGCAGCGCATGGCCAAGCTCAACCTGCCCGACCGGCAGATCCCGATCCGCGTCGGCTTCGCGCGCGAGGACCTGCGCGACCCGTCGCTGGTCGGACAGCTGCAGGTCCGCGGCAACCAGGGCCCGGTGCCGCTGTCGGCGGTGGCCGACATCGAGACCGGCAGCGGCCCGTCGGTGATCTCGCGCTACAAGCGCCAGCGCAACGTCACCCTGACCGCCGAGCTCAACGGCCGGCCGCTGGGCGAGGTGATGCAGGAGGTGCAGCAGTTGCCGAGCGTCAACAACCTCCCGGCGGGCGTGGATTTCCTCAACACCGGCGATGCGGAAGTCTTCGTCGAGCTGTTCACCGGCTTCGCGCTGGCGATGGTCGCCGGCATCGTGTGCATCTACATGGTGCTGCTGCTGCTGTTCAACCATCCGGTGCAACCGGTGACGATCCTCACCGCCGTTCCCTTGTCGGCCGGCGGCGCGTTCGGCGCGCTGCTGCTGACGCAGAACATGCTGTCGCTGCCGGCGCTGATCGGCCTGCTGATGCTGATCGGCGTGGCGACCAAGAACTCGATCCTGCTGGTGGACTACGCGGTGATGGCGGAAGACGAACACGGCCTGTCGCAGCACGATGCGCTGGTCGATGCCTGCCGCAAGCGCGCCCGCCCGGTGATCATGACCACGCTGGCGATGGGCGCGGGCATGCTGCCGCTTGCACTCGGGCTGTCGGGCGACTCCAGCTTCCGCGCACCGATGGCGTGGGCGGTGATCGGCGGCCTGATCACCTCCACCCTGCTCAGCCTGATCGTGGTGCCGGCCGCGTACACGGTGCTGCACGACGTTGGCGACTGGTTCGCGCGGCGGTTCCGTGGCGGGAAGGCGGAGCCTGCCACCGGCTGACGCGCAGGCACTCCGGCTCCGTTGCAGGAGCGACGTGGGTCGCGACCGGAACCCGGCCATGGGTTCGAGATCGCGACTCACGTCGCTCCTACAGGCGCGCCTGAAGCACCACGGTGATCGTGCGTTGGAGCACGGACACGCCGCCGGTCCTCCTGCTAGGCTCCAGCCTCCACGTGGGGGAGCACATGGACAACAACATGAATCCGGAGATCGCCCAGCGCATCCCGCTGCTGGTGATCGGCATCAGTCTCAACACACTCGGCATCGTGATGGACGGCCTCGGGCTGTGGCGTATCGCGCTGATCGCCCTGGGCATCGGCATGATGCTGACCTTCCTGTTGCAGGCGATGCGCATCGCGCGCGAGGCGCAGGCATCGGACGACGACGGCACGCGGGGTCACTGAGGCAACGCAGGCCCTGGACCCGAACGACACCTGCAGGGGACATCGCATGGACCGACGCGCATTCCTGGCCGCTGGCAGCGTTACCGCGGCCGCACCGTTGCTGGGCTGGCCGGGACTGTCGGCCGCCGCTGCGGAGCCAACCGACGGCTTGGCCTCGCAGCTCCCCGTCAACTTCTGGTCCGACGGACTGGGCCTGGGCCCGGCCCAGTACGCGCGCCAGCTGCAGGCGGCGGTCGATGCCGGCGGCTGGTCGCCGGACAACTACTCCAACGGCGGGCTGGTGGCCGACATCGAGCGCGCGTTCGCACAGCGCCTGGGCAAGCCGGCCGCCGTGTACCTGCCGTCCGGCACGCTCGCCAACCACCTCGCGGTGCGCACGCTGGCTCGCGGCGACCGGCGCGTGCTGGTGCAGGCCGACAGCCACCTCTACAACGACAGCGGCGACGGCGCCGCCACGCTCAGCGGCCTCAACCTGGTGCCGCTCGCCGAAGGTCGCGCGACGCTGACCGTGGAGGACGTTGCGCCATGGATCGAACGCGCGGCCCGCGGGCGCGTGCCCAACCCGGTGGGCGTGATTTCGGTGGAGTCGCCGGTGCGCCGGCTGGACCACGCCATGGCCGACCTCGCGCAGACCGAGCGATTGTCGACGTTCGCACGCGACCGCGGCATCCGCCTGCACCTGGACGGCGCGCGCCTGTTCAACCTGCCGCTGCACACCGGCCGGAGCGTGGCCGACATCGCCGCGCTGTTCGACACCGTGTACGTGTCGCTGTGGAAGCACTTCAACGGCACCGCCGGCGCCGTGCTGGCCGGCGACGAGGCGACGATCGCCGGGCTGTCGCACATGCGGCGGATGTTCGGCGCGTCGCTGCCCCAGGCGTGGCCGACGCTCGCGCTGGTGCCGACGCACCTGGCGCGGTACGAGGACGACTACGCGAAATCGTGGGCGGCCGCGGACAGCGTGATCGCGCGACTGGAAGCCAGCGGCCGCTTCCACGCCCGGAAGCTGGAGAACGGCACCAGCCGGTTCTTCCTGTCGGCACCGGGTGCGGACCTGGATGCACTGTCAGGACGTGCGGCCCAGCGCGGCGTGCTGCTGCCGGGCGGCCCGCCGGAGGGCACGGAACTGGCGATGCAGGTCAACCCGTCGCTGCTGCGCTGGTCGCCCGATCGGGTGGCTGATGTGCTGCTGGCGTCGCTGTCCGCGTAATCCCCCCGTCCCCGCGTGCCAACGCCGGTACCTGCACCGGCGGCAGCAGCCGTGCGGTGAAGTGGCGGTCCTCGTAATAGCGGATCTTCGTGCATTTGATCGGGTGTGCGAGGCCTTCGTAGACCAGCACCTGTTGCTTCGGGCCCATGGCCTTGAGCTCCTGCGGCAGCATCAGCGCACGGCGTTCTTCGGACTCGTTGATCGATACGTCCCGGCGCAAGCCGCGCTGCCGGGTTTTGTTGCGGCGGCGCACAGTGGTGTAGCCGAGCATTTCGGAATAGTCGCTGGCGTCGCGCTGTTCCCGCGGGGCGAACAGGATCTGCATGGCGTGGTTGGTCACCAGCGTGCGCGCGACGTCCTTGCCGTACACGGCGTCGAGCTGGGCCAGCGACTGGATGATCGGCAGCAGGCGCAGGTTGTAGCCGGCCATGTACGCCACCGCCGACGCGATGATGTCGACGCGGCCGATGGCGGTGAACTCGTCCATCAGCAGCAGGCACTGGTGCCTGAGCGCGGGGTTGGCCTGCGGCAGCTCGCGCGTGTTGAGGTGGATCAGCTGGCTGAAGAACAGGTTGAGAATGAGCCTGGCCTCGGCCAGCTTGTTGGGTGCGATGGCAACGTAGATGCTGATCGGTCGCTTGCGCACGTCGGTCAGCAGGAAGTCGTTGGCGCTGGTGGCCGCGTCCAGCACCGGGCTGACCCAGGGGTTGAGCGGTTCCTTGAACGTGCCGAGGATGGAGGCGAGCGTCTCGTCGGCCTGCGACAGCAGCGTGGCGAACGCGTTGCGTGCCGGCTCCCCCAGGAAGGGCTGCTGGGCCAGCGCCTGCAGGTACTCGCGCAGCGCGGTGCCGTCGCCCGAGGACAGCCGGAACAGCCGTCCGAGCGTGGGAAACTGGTAGAGCGATTCGGGCATGCCGATGGCGACCTGGTCGTCGAAGTTCTCGAACAGGTACAGCGCGAACGCGAGGAACGCGTTGCGCGCCTGGCTGACCCAGAACTTCTGCTTGTCATCGGCGTCGGGATACAGCATCGCCGCGATGGCCTGCAGGTCCGAGACGCGCAGCGATGCGTCCTGCGATACGTAGGCCAGCGGGTTCCATCGATGCGTGCGGCCGTCCTCGGCGAACGGGTTGAACAGGTAGACCGACTGCCCCTGCGCGGCGCGCCAGCCGCTGGTGAGGTCGAAGTTCTCCTGCTTGATGTCGAGCACGACCACCGAGCCGCGGTACTCCAGC
>MIDV01000066.1:0-28412 GCA_001830245.1 Lysobacterales bacterium RIFOXYA1_FULL_69_10
CCCACGCGTGTACTTCGCTGCGCTGGCGCTCGCGGAACTGCCGTATGCGGTGGCCACCGTCCTCATCGGGCATGGCCTGGTCGAGGGACGCTGGTGGCTGCTGGCGACGGGTGGCGTGCTGCTGGCGCTGGTGGTCGCGATCGCCAGCGCCCGGATGCACCGCACCGGCCTCACAGGGCGGGACGTTCGGGATTGAGCGGCAGCGCATAGATCAGCTGGTGGACGTCCTGGGGGTCGCGCCGGACGTGGAAGCCCAGCGACCGCGCGAGGTCGTGCATGCCGATGTTGCCGGCCAGGTCGTAGGACTCCATCAGTCGTAGGCCGCGCTCCTGCGCGATCTTGATCAGCCGCTTCATCAGCGCGGTGGCCAGCCCATGCCCCTGCCAGTCATCGGCGACGACAACGGCGCATTCGCAGCGCTCGCCGGCGTTGTCGGTGGCGTAGCGGGCAACACCGACGATGTCTTCGCGCCCCCCGGCCTGTGCGGTGGCCGCAAGCGCCACGTCGTTGACGTAGTCGATGTCGGTCAGCGCCTCGATTTCCTCGTCGCTGGGCTCGACCATGCTGCCGAGGAACCGCGCGCGCCGCGACTCCGACGACAGCCCCTTGATGAAGCGACGGTCGGCTTCGGCGTCCTTCCTGCGAAGCGGACGGATGGAGACCGTGCGGCCATCATCCAGCACATGGGTCCAGCACGGGAAGTCGGGACCGACGTAGGTCGATGTCGACGACGGCGGGGTCGGGGTCGGTTCCATGTCGGCGCCTGGACGGGTGGGGGAGCACCCACGCTCCCGCGTTGCGGCATGCACGGTGTTGATCCATGTCAATTCCGTGCCGGTTCAAGTCGCGCATGCCGGATACGACAACGCCCGCGCGTGGTTCGACACGGGCGGGCGTTGCGGTGGTGCCGAATGGATCCGACGACTCAGCCGCGCGTGGTCGACTCCACCGCGGCCAGCTGGTTGGACGGGCAGTCCAGGAAGCGCGAGGACGCCAGCCACTTCTGGTCCGGGTAGTAGGCGAACACCAGGTGGCCGTCCTTGATGGTGTCGATCACTTCGCGCGAGACCGCCTGGCGCAGGGCCGGGCAGCCGAGGCTGCGGCCGAGGCGGCCCTGGCGCTGGGCCTGTTCGGGATTCACGTACGGCGCACCGTGGATGACGATGGCGCGGGCACGCGCGGCGTCGTTGATGCCCGGCTCCAGGCCGTCCATGCGCATCGAGTAGCCGTTGCTGCCCACATACGACTCGGCGGTGGCGAACAGGCCGAGGCTGGACTGGTAGCTGCCCTCGACGTTGGAGAAACTCGTCGCCATGTTGTGGCCGGTGTTGCGGCCGTGCGCGACGTGCTCGGTGTACAGCACGCGCTGGTCGTTGAGGTCGAACACCCACATGCGCGGCTCGGTGGACGGGCGCGAGTAGTCGATCAGCGTGAGGTTGGCTTCCGCACGCGCCTGGCCGGAGGCGACGGCGCAGTTGCGTGCCTTCAGCGCGAGGCCGAGGGCTTCGGCATCGACCGTCGGTGCCTGCGCCATGAGCGCGGCGAGCATCGGTGCGGCGATCGCGGCGCTGCCGGCCGAGGCGGTGGTCGTGGCAGCCGGCGCGGCGCTCTGCGCGCTGGCCGATGCAGTCATCGGCTGCGTGAGTGCGAGCGATGCAGGCGCACTCGACGACGCGGCGGCGCCCGAGGGGGCGTCACGGCCGCCGGCGGCGGGGGATGCGGTGAGGGAGAGCGACACGGTCGCTGCGAGGACGAGATACGGCAGGCGGATTCGGCTCATGGGTGAAGACTACGTGATAGAAACGCATGGGTCGACCCGTGAAGAATGTGTCGTTCACCTTTGTTTTTCTTCACTTTCCTGACTATTCGGCGCATCGGTTGGTGGGGCGGCCGCTTCGAGGATCGTGAAGCCTTCCGTGCTCACGTCGGCGATCGATTCAGGCGTGACCAACAGGGTGCTGCCGGGCGCAAGCACCGCATGCACCTGAACAGCGAATGTGGGGTCGATGTGAACGCGACCGGCCGCCACCGCTGCACGCATGTCTTCACCCGTCCCGTCCGACGCGTTGTCGAGGCGCACGGGGATCTGCATCCAGTTGAGGGCCGGCTGGCCTGGCGCGAGGCGGCTGTTTTCCGCTGCGGTGCCCTCGAGTACGGCATACGCCTGGGTGCCCATGCCCGCGTTGTCGACGCGCACCGGGCCGCGGCCGATCTCGATGCCGCCGCGCATCACCACCAGCGCCTGGTCGGCGGTGCTGAGCACCATGGTCACCGGGCCTGACGGCGCCCGTTCTGGCTGCCAGGTCCAGCCGCCCAGCGGCGTTTCGCTATCCGCCGTGTTGCCGCCTTCGAAAGGTGCGCGCGTGGCCACGCTGGGCGACTCCAGCTGCTGCGCGACCACCACCGTCATGCCGCGCTCGGTGACACCGAACAGGGCTTCGGAGAACGCATAGGGCAGGCGCACGCAGCCGTGGGATGCCGGGTAGCCGGGCAGGTGGCCGGCATGCAGCGCGATGCCGTCCCACGTCAGGCGCTGCATGAAGGGCATGGGCGCGTTGTTGTACAGGTTGGAGTAGTGCTCGCGCCGCTTCTGCAGGATGTTGAAGACACCCGTTGGCGTCTCGTGGCCTTCCTTGCCGGTGCTGACCGGCGAGCTGCCAATGCGCACGCCGTTGCGATAGACGACAGCGCGCTGCTCGTCCAGGCCGATGACGATCAGCACCGGGCCCTGGGGGGCGACCTCCGGTGTCCAGCTGAAAGCCGGTTCCTGCGCCGCAGCCGCGACGGCACCGGCCGCGCTGCCCAGCACCATGGCCAGCGCCAGTGCGATTCCGGCCATGAGCCCCTGTGCCCGTGCCGCACCCGCACCCATCAACGCACCACCGTGACCGGGGTCTGGCAGTGCGCCAGCACCTTGCTGGTGACCGATCCCAGCAGTGCGCTCTTGAGCGCGCTGCGTCCGTGCGAACCCATGACGATCAGGTCGCACTTGCCCGCGCGCACGTGCTTGAGCACGGCCTCGGCCGGGTCGGCGACGGCATGGATCTCGTCGAACGCCAGGCCCGCGCGCTTCAGTGCGGTGCGCGAGCGGCGTGTCGCGTACTCGCTGTTCTCGCGGTGGTAGCGAGCCGTCGCATCGGGGCCGAGTGCGCGCGCCGCGTCGGGCAGCAGCGGCGGGTCGGCATGCAGCAGGAACACGGCGGGTGGCTTCGACATTGTCTTGGCCAGCGCCACGACGTGTCGCGTTGCGCGCAGGGCCATGTCGCTGCCGTCCACGGCAAGCAGGATCTTCATCGGCGTACTCCTCGGTCGGGATGGGGCCATGCTGGGCCATGGGCGCGGTCGCGCGCTTGATCTCGATCAAAGCCCACCGTGTCGGTTACGCGACGCGCCTTTGACGCAGGTCAATCCGGGAGACGCTTGGGTGCGTTGCACTACAGGCCCCATCCACCGGTCGCGCCGCCATGTTCAAGGACCTGCTCGTTCCGTTGTCGGGTACTCCTG
Organism: Lysobacterales bacterium RIFOXYA1_FULL_69_10; assembly: GCA_001830245.1. Classification (GTDB taxonomy): domain Bacteria; phylum Pseudomonadota; class Gammaproteobacteria; order Xanthomonadales; family Xanthomonadaceae; genus Lysobacter_C. The sequence goes on from MIDV01000066.1 coordinate 3,505, forward strand.
CCGACGCCGACGCCATCCGTGCGGCCATCGACATGGCCACGCACTTCGAGGCGCACCTGGCGCTGCTGGAGATCGTCGCGCTGCCGTTGCCGGCGGCCAGCCCCTGGGGGTTGAGCCCGGATGTGGCGATGGACGGGCTGTACCGCCGCCTGCGCGCGCAGGCCGAGGTCAACGCCGAGAAGCGGCGCCGCGAACTGGCCGACTCCGGCGTGCCGCACGAGGTGCGCGTGGTGGAATCGCTGTTTACCGATTCGGCGCACATGGCGGCGCATTGCGCCCAGTACGCCGACGTGTCGGTCGTGGCCGGTGCGGTCGACTCCACGGCCGAGGGGGCACGCTTGCACGACCTGATCGCCGCGCTGCTGGCGCATTCGGGGCGGCCGGTGCTGGTGGTGCCGCCGCGCAACCGCTCCCCGCGCCCGCCGCGGCACGTGCTGCTGGCGTGGCGCCCGTCCAGCGGCACCACGCGTGCGCTGCACGACGCGTTGCCGCTGCTGATGCAGGCCGAGCGGGTCGACGTGGTGATCGTCGACCCCACTGGCGGCGAGCGTGGCGACGGACCGCAGCCGGGCGGCGACATCGCCACCCACTTGGCGCGGCACGGCGTGCGTGCGAACGTCGTGGTGCGCGAATCCAACGGGCGTGAGGTGAGTGCGTTGCTGATGGAGCACGCCGGCGCGATGCCGGCGCACCTGATCGTCGCCGGGGGCTACGGGCGCTCGCGCCTGCGCGAATGGGCAGTGGGCGGCGTGACGCGCGAGTTGCTGTTCGGCAGCCCGGTGCCGGTCTTCTTTAGCCACTGAGCTTGGCGGTGGGACATTGATAAGCGTCGCGCTTCTCCGTTGTTACAGACCGTTACACGCCGTTACACCATTGACGTCGTGCTCGGCCTGCATGGCCTTAGGGTCCGACAGTCAACGGAGGATCCGCGCATGCAACAGACGATCTCGGACGGGACGCATACACCCCTGAGGGCGGTCGATACCGGGCCGGTGTTTCCGGCGCAGCTGGGTTCGCAGTGGCCGATGGTGAAACACCGCCTGCGCCCGCGCCAACCGTTGTTCCTGGCCGGACAGGACCGGGGTGCGCTGTACTACGTGCACGCCGGGTGCCTGAAGACCCGGGTGATCAGCGCCGATGGGCGCGAGCGGATCACCGGGTTCCCGATGCGCGGCGACATGCTGGGTCTGGAGGCGCTGGACCTGGGCACCTACGCGTGCGATGCGATCGCGCTGGACGTGGGCGAAGCCTGGGAGCTGCCGTGTCGCCACCTGGACCAGGCCCCGCAGGCGCTGCAGGCCTACGTCACGCGCTGCCTTGCGCGCGAGCTGCGGCGCGACTGGTACTGGATGCTGGACCTGTCCACGCTCAGCGCTGACGCGCGGGTCGCGCTGTTCCTGGCCGACCTGTCTGACCGGCTTGCCGCGCTGGGCTACAGCGCGCGCCAGCTGATGCTGCGTATGACGCGCGCGGAGATTGGCAGCTTCCTCGGGCTCACGCTGGAGACTGTGACGCGCGCACTGGGACGGTTGCAGGCGCGGGGGCTGGTGTCGGTCGACGGGCGCGCGTTGCAGCTGGTCGATCCCGCGGCATTGCGTGGGTTGCAGGCATCCGAGGACACCGTGCCGGTCTGTCATTGAATGCGCGGGACGTTGGAGTCTTGCGCCGTGGCAATGCCTCGCCGGGTGCACGTTCCCCGGTAGGAGCGGCTTCAGCCGCGATCCGTAATCGGACGGGCGACCGGTTTCCGTTCGCGGCTGAAGCCGCTCCTACAAGGGGTGTTGCATCTCAGCGACCCGTTGGACGAGCGACGCAAGCGAACCTCCGATAGCCTCAAATTCTCATCGTCATTTCCGCGAAGGCGGGAATCCATGGACATCGAACCTTTGAACAGCAGCGTCCCCAAGTACCCGCCTTCGCCGGAATGACGGGCAAAGGCTATTGGGTCGAGGCTCCCGCAAGTCGTGACCATCGCGGCCGAACGAGGTGACGGTCGCGACTTACGTCGCTCCTACAGGTGGTGTGTACAGGGCCGGCGAGGGGCGTTGGCCTGACCGATTCCGGATCGCGGCTGAAGCCGCTCCTACAGGGAGCGGCAGGGCGGGGGTATGGCATCGAGCAGGCCGCGGACGCGGGCGAGCAGGTCGTCGCGCTCGTACGGTTTGCTGATCAGCTCGAATGGGCCGGGCGCTTCGCCCAGCGGGGCCTCGTAGCCGGTGGCCAGCAGCACCGCGATGCGCGGGTGCGTGGCCCGTGCGGCCAGTGCCATCGCCTGGCCGTCCATCCCCGGGCCGAGCATGACGTCGCTGAAAAGCAGGTCGAACCGCTCGGCCTGCAGCATGGCGAGCGCGGTTTCGCCGTCGGGAACGGCGCGCACGTCGTAGCCACCCGAGCGCAGGAAGGCGATGGCGATGCGGCGCACGTCGGCGTCGTCTTCCACCACCAGCACGCGTTCGCCCCGCGTCGCGGCGATCGGCGTGGCCGGCCGGGCCGGCAGCTCGACCTCGTCGCGCGCCACCGGCAGGTACAGCGACACCCGCGTGCCGCGGCCGGGGGTGCTGTCGATCCGTAGCCCGCCGCCGCTCTGCCGTGCGAAGCCGTACACCATGCTCAAGCCTAGCCCGCTGCCGCGTCCGGCGTCCTTGGTGGTGAAGAACGGCTCCATCGCGCGTGCCAGGGTGGCCGGGGGCATGCCCACGCCGGTGTCGGCGACGGTGATGCGCACGTACCGGCCGGGCGACAGGTCGCCGTCGGCGTGTTCACGCGGGACGTCCAGCGCCGAGGCCGCGATTTCGATGGTGCCGCCCATGGCCATGGCGTCGCGCGCATTGAACACGAGGTTGAGCAGCGCCGCCTCCACCTGGCCGGGGTCGACGAACAGGGGCGGTACGCCATCGGGTGAGGACACCTGCAGCACGATGCGCTCGCCGAGCGTGCGCGCGAGCATGCGCTGCAGGTCATCCAGCAACTCGCCCACGTCCACTGCGCGCGGCAGCAGGCGCTGGCGGCGCGCGAAGGCCAGCAGCTTGCGCGTGAGTTGGCTGCCACGGTCGACGGAGCGCATCGCGCTCTCGATCAGGTCGGCGGCGTCCTCGGTATGCACCTGCGGGCGCAGCAACTGGAGGCTGCCCGACAGCACCGTCAGCAGGTTGTTGAAATCGTGCGCGATCCCCCCGGTGAGTTGACCGAGCGCATCCAGGCGCTGCGCATGGCCGAGCGCTTCCTCGGCGCGGCGCTGCCGGAGCAGGGTGGACAGCAGGCTGCCGGTGGAGTGCAGCAGATGCAGGGCGTCGGCATCCACGCGGTCAGCGGAGGCGGCGACCAGCAGTGCGCCGGCGACGCGTTCGGTGGCCTGCAGCGGCACCATGACCACGCAGGCATCGCCGGGCCAGCCCGGATCGGTATCGACCAGCAGGGTGGACGGGCAATCGCCGGGTGCGTAGACAACCGGGGTACTTGCGGACGCCGAGCCGGGCAGGACCAGGCCGCGGGCCTCACCGCCACCGATGCGCCAGCCATGGCCTGCCACCGCCTGGATGCGCACGTGCTCGCTGCCCGGCGGGCGCAGCGCAATGGCGACGCCTTTGGCGCCCAATGCGTTGGCCAGCAGGCTCGCCAATGCATCAAACAGGCTGGGACCGGTTAACTCGATGGCCAGCTGGCCGACCTGCGCGGCGATCGCGTCGTAGTGCGCGCGGGCCAGCGCCTGGCGTTGGCGCTGGGTGTCGGTGATGTCGCGGATGGACGCAAGGACGTGCGGCGTGCCGCCGTGCACCAGCGGACTCAGCGCGATCTCCACCGGGAAGCAGGTGCCGTCGCCACGCTGGCCGACCAGCACCTGGTCGGACGTGCCCATGGGCCGCACGTGCGGATCCTGCAGGTAGCGTGCGCGATGGCCGCGGTGCCGATGCCGCAGGTCGGCCGGCAGCAGGGATTCGACGCCCTGGCCTTCGAGCGTGTCGGGGGCGCTGCCGAACATGGCGTGGGCCTTGGCGTTGGCGCGCACGATGCGCCCGTCGGGGTCGACGATCACCAGCGCGTCGGGCACCGCCTCGAACAGGTGCGGGTCCATCGCCTCAGCGCCGCAGCACGTCGGTGGTCAGCACGTAGCCGACGCCACGCACGCCCTGCACGAGGCCCGGGGCGGCGCCCGCAGCTTCGAGCTTGCGCCGCAGCCGCCCGACGCCGACATCGATGGCACGGTCGAACGGCCCCGCGTTGCGGCCGTGCAGTGCCGACATCAGTGCATCGCGGCTCAGCACCTCGTGGGCGTGCTCCAGCAGCGTGCGCAGCAGGGTGAACTCGCCCGAGGTCAGTGCCACGGGTTCGCCATCGCCGCGCCTGAGTACGCGTGCCGGCAGGTCGAGGGCGAACCCGTCGAACTCCAGAAGCCGGGCCTGCGCCGCGGGGGCGCGGGACTGCCGACGCAGCACTCCGCGCACGCGGGCCAGAAGTTCGTGCAGGTCGAAGGGCTTGGCGATGTAGTCATGCGCGCCCAGCTCCAGGCCGAGGACGCGCTCGCTGGCCGCGCCCCGGCCGCTGACCACGATGGCCGGCGGCCCGCCGCGTTGCTCCAGGTGGCGCAGCAGGCCCAGCCCGTCTTCGTCGGGCAGGCCCAGGTCGAGCAGCACGAGGTCGGGAGACATGCGCTCCAGGCTGTCGCGGGTGGCGCGCGCGTCGCGCGCGTGGGCGGTCCGCAGGCCGTGGTCGCGAAGGAATCGCGACACGACTCCGGCGATCCCGTCGTCGTCGTCGACGACAAGCACGAGGGGAGAAACCCCTCCCTCAGGGGGACGTCCGGGCGGGTGCGTGCTCATAGGCAGTGCGGGACGAAGAATGCGCGCGCCGGTGCCGCGGGGCAAGGCGGGCGCCGGGCATGCCCTCGCCGGGGCGTCACGCCTGCCGGTAGGCGCCGGTCAGCGTATGCAGGTGCAGGCGCTCGGCATCGCGCAGGAACGGGGCGACCAGCATCATCACCTGCACGATGCCGTCGCGGATGGCGGCGTGTTCGTCACGGTCGCCGCGCGCGGCGGCGTAGTTGAGCCAGAACGTGGCGACGACCAGCACGTTGGTGGCGGTGGCGGCCAGCTCATCGGCCGAGGCGCGGATCACGCCGGCCTGCAGCAGCCCGTGCAGCACGCCGTGGGCCTGCCCGTCGGCTCGTTTGAGGATGCGTGCGAAGCGCAGCCGCAGGGTGCGGTTGCGGCTGAGGATCTCGACCAGGTCGCGGTGCAGGAAGCGGTAGTCCCAGATGCATTCGAACACCCGGTGCAACTGAAGCCAGACGTCCTCCAGGCCGGGCAGGCGGTCTTCCGGGGCGGACAGGGCGGCATCCATCCGCGACTCGAAGTCCGCGAACAGGTGCTCGATGATGTCGTCCTTGTTGCGGAAGTGGTAGTACAGGTTGCCCGGGCTGATCTCCAGCTCGTCGGCGATGTGGTTGGTGGTGACGTGCGGCTCGCCCTGGGCGTTGAACATCGCCAGGCTGCAGTCGAGGATGCGCTGTCGCGTCTGCCGGGCCATCGACGCGCGGCTCAGCCGCGGAGCTGCGCGACCAGGTCGATATAGCGCTGCTTCGCCTCTTCGCGGTCCACGCCCTTCATGCGGGTCCACGCCTCGTACTTGGCCGAGCCGACGAAGTCGAAGAAGCCCGGCTTCTCGCCGTGGACGTCGCCCTCGGTGGCCTGCTTGTAGCAGGCATACAGCCGCAGCAGGGTGTCGTTGTCCGGGCGCTCGGGCAGCACCTGCACGTCGCGCGATGCCTGCTGGAAACGTTCTTCGAGATCGGTCACGGCGGCCTCCGGAATGGCGCCTGGCGAGCGAGGCGGCATGACAGCACGTGGGTGCGGGTGAATCAAGGCCGGGTGTGGCGGGCGTACGGTCAGGTTGGAGTCGCGCGCGCCGCGCGCAGGCTGGAATCGTTACGGAACCGGGCTTTCGTGTGTGTCATCCCGTGACGGCTCAACTTCCGCCATGACCACAGGTCGTCATTCCCGCGCAGGCGGGAATCCAGGGACGTTGCTCTGCTCTCGGGCGACGCCCGCTTTCCGTCAAAGAACAGAGTCCGTGGATTCCCGCCTGCGCGGGAATGATGGACCGGGGACGGTTCTTCCGCGACCTGGGCGCCTCAGAACGCGCGGCACTGCCGGAAACGGACCGTGTTGCGGCTACCGGGCGGCGGCTGCAACTGCAGGCGCGACGCACGCACGTCGGGGTACTGCTCGAGCACCGCGCAGATCGCCGGCACGTGCGCGTCGATGTCCTCGCCGGACTGGTAGACCACCAGCGTGGACGGCGTGGACCAGACGGCGCGATCGACGCCCGCTACGGTGGAGACGCCTTCGGCCACGGCCTGGCGCTGGGCTTCCTCATCCAATGCAGCGGGGGCCGCCGGGGCAGCGTCGATCGAGGGTGCCGCAGGGCGGGTCGACGCGGGCGCGGCGGAGGCGGGAGCAGGCGGCGCCGGGTTGGACTGTGCGGCGGCCGGTGGGGTACGCGGTGCGCGCGCCGATTCTCCCGGGATGAGCATCGCGGTGAGCACGCCGACCGCCAGGCCGACGGCCAGCGCCAGGCCCCAGCCCAGGCGCTGCTCGCGCGCTACCTGCACGCGCGCTTTCTCCGCCAGGTCCTGGTGGAGGCTGGGCGGGATCAGCGGGTCGATCAGGCCCCACAGGGTGTGGCCGTCGATCAGTTCAATGCCGCGCGGGTTGCGGTAGGCCTCCGGGTCGATGCGACCCAGCGTCGCCAGTACGCCGCCGGCCGCGTTGTCGAACCGAACCGCGTCGGCCAGTTCGTCGACCTGCTTGCGGCCGATGCGGTAGTTGGCGCCCTGCTTGCAGCTGAGCAGCCAGTCGCGGCCGTCGCGGTGCAGCAGCAGGTCGGCGTGCTTGCCGCGCTCGGCCAGCGGCGTGGTGCGGCTGACTTCGAAGCCCTGCGCTTGCAGTGCCTCGATAACGAAGTGCGAGAACTCGCGCCAGCGCATGGCGGCCAACGCGGCAATGCCGCCCTCGGTCTCGAGCCGGGGTACACGGACTTTCTGCAGGTAGAACGACAGGCCCATGCCTGCCAGAGCGGCGGCCACGAGGCCTGCTATCACCGGAACCACTGCCTGCATCGCGCCCTCGCGCCCTTGGGAAGGCGGCGACTATACGGGTCGGCAGCTGATTGGGAAGTGAGCCGTTCACCTTTCACGGGTGCGCGGCGAAAGGAGGGTGGGGCCATGAAAAACGCCGCCCGGTCGGAACCGGGCGGCGTGGGCTACATCGTTGCGTGTTGCGGGGAGTTGACGCGTGGCGTCAGTTGGTCCCCGCAGGCGCGCCCGGGGTCACGGCCTCGGCGTTCGGCGCCGCACCGTCGTCGACCACCGGCGTGGCCAGGCCACGACGCTCCAGCAGCGGCTCGATGCGCGGCTGGCCGCCACCGGTGAAGTCGCTGAACAGCTGCAGGGCATCCTTGCTGCCACCCTGCGACAGCAGCGCGCTGCGGAAGCGGTCACCGTTGGCCGTGGTCAGGCCACCGTTCTCCTCGATCCAGGCGACGGTGTTGGCGTCCAGCACCTCCGACCAGATATAGGCGTAGTAGCCGGCCGAGTAGCCGCCCATGATGTGGCTGAAGTACGGCGTGCGGTAGCGCGGCGGCACCGGTGCGTAGTCCAGGCCGACCTTCTTGAGCGCGGCGGCTTCGAAGTCCATGACCTCGTCGGCGTCGGGCAGCTGGTCGGCGGTGAGCTGGTGGTACTCCTGGTCGATCATCGCCGCACCCAGGTACTCGGTAGTGGCGAAGCCCTGGTTGAACTTCGCGGCGGCCACGACCTTGTCGAGCAGCTCCTGCGGCATCGGCTCGCCGGTCTCGTGGTGCTTGGCGTAATTGGCCAGCACGCTCGGCCAGTCGGCCCACATCTCGTTGACCTGGGACGGGAACTCCACGAAGTCGCGCGGCACGCTGGTGCCCGAGAACATCGGGTACTTCACGTCCGAGAACATGCCGTGCAGGCCATGGCCGAACTCGTGGAACATCGTGGTCACCTCGTCCCAGGTCAGCAGCGTCGGCTTGCCTTCCGACGGCTTGGGAATGTTCTGGTGGTTGGCCACGACCGGCTTGGTGCCTTCCAGCTCCGACTGCGAGACGTAGGAATTCATCCACGCACCGCCGCGCTTGGAGTCACGCGCGTACGGGTCGAAGATGAAGATCGCCAGCTGGCTGCCGTCCTTGTCGAAGACGTCGTACGTCCAGGTGTCCGGGTGGTACTTGGGCAGGTCGGTGCGCTGCTTGAAGGTGATGCCGTAGAGCTGGGTGGCGGCATGGAACACGCCGTTCTCCAGCACGTTCATCATCTCGAAGTACGGCTTGAGCTCGGACTCGTCGAACGCGTACTGCTCCTGGCGGACCTTCTCGGCGTAGTACGCCCAGTCCCACGGCTGCAGCTCGAAGCTCGGCTCGCCCTTGGCGGCCTGCTCCTTGTCGATCATGGCCTGCAGCAGGGCACCCTCGCGGCGCGCATTGGCGACCGCGGCCGGGGCCAGGCGCTGCAGCATCGCGTTGACGGCTTCCGGGTTCTTGGCGGTTTCGTCCGCCAGCACGTACTCGGCGTGGGTGTCGTAGCCCAGCATCTTCGAGCGCTCGGCCCGCAGCTTGAGGACCTGCGAGACGATGCCGGTGTTGTCGAACTCGTTGCCGCGGCTGCCGCGGGCGACGGACGCCTCGTGCAGCTTCTGGCGCAGGGCGCGGTTGGTCAGGTAGGTGTTGGGCGGCTGGCCGGTGGTGTTCTGCAGGGTGATCACGTACTTGCCGTCCAGGCCGCGCGACTTGGCGGCTTCCTGGGCGGCGGCGATGGCGCCATCGGACAGGCCATCGAGTTCTTCCAGAGTGTCGACGGTGATCGCCGAAGCGTTCACTTCCTTCAGCACGTTCTGGCTGAACTGGGTGCCCAGCTTGGCCAGCTCGCCGTTGATCTCGCGAAGGCGCGCCTTCTGCGTCTCATCGAGCTGGGCGCCGGCGCGGACGAAATCGGTGTAGTAACGCTCGACCAGGCGTACGCCCTGCGCGTCCAGGCCCAGCGAGTCGCGCTGGTCGTACAGCGACTGGATGCGCGCGAACAGCTCGGGGTTCAGCGTGATGGCATCGCTGTGGGCCGACAGCTTGGGCGCGTACTCGGCCTGCAGCTTCTGGCGGGTGTCGTTGGTGTCGGCGCCCAGCAGCGAGAAGAACACGGTGGCGGTGCGGTTGAGCACGTCGCCGGCCTGCTCAAGGGCCAGGATGGTGTTGTCGAAGGTCGCCGGCTCGGGGTTGTTGGCGATCGCCTCGACCTCGGCCAGGTGCTCGGCCATGCCGCGATCGAAGGCCGGCGCGAAGTGGCTGTCCTTGATCTTGTCGAAGTGCGGGTACTTCAACGGCAGGCTGCTTTCGGCGAAGAACGGATTGCTGGCTTCGGCGGTCACGGACGTCTCGGCGGCGGCGGTCTGTGCGAAGGCGGGCGCGGCGGTGGCGGCAATGGCCAGGGCCAGCGCCAGGGCAAGCGGATGCTTCATGAGACTGGAACCTCGTCGTAAGGAACCGTCAAGCCTACCGGATGCCGCTTGAACCAGCCCATGACGAAAGGCATGGCGGATGCTGCGCTGCAACACGCGTTTGCGGTCGTGCGCCGGCGCTAGACTCGCGCGGTCGCCGGGTGCACCTGCACCCGCATCCATCGACAGGGGACTGCCATGAAGCCGTCAAAGCAGGTGTGGTCGAGCGTCGCGTTCGGGATCGTGCTGGGATTGCTGGCCACCACGGCGCTGGCCGAGGAGACCCTTCGCTATGTCGCGCTGGTGGACGGCGGCAAGCAGGCCGGCCACCAGACCGTCACCCGGGGCGACGACGGCGAGACGCGGGTGGAGTTCATCTTCAAGGACAACGGTCGCGGCCCGGAGCTGAGCGAGCGTTACACGCTGGCCGGGGACGGCACCTTCCAGACCTATGAGGTCGAAGGGGAATCGACGTTCGGCGCGCCGGTCGCCGAGTCGTTCAGCCGCGACGGCGACACCGCACGCTGGAAGTCCACCTCCGACGAAGGCCGGGCGGAGCTGGACGGCACCGCGATGTACACCCCGCTGGGCGGCACGCCGCAGGCGTTCGCCGTGGCGATCGCGGCGCTGGCGGCGCGCGAGGATGGGCGACTTCCCCTGATTCCTGGCGGCACGCTGACAATGCGCATGGTGGCCGACGCGCAGGTGGGCGAGGGTGATCGCGCTCGGGACGTGCAGCTGGTCGCCCTGACCGGCGTCGGGTTGACCCCGACCTTCGCCTGGACGACCACGGGTGATTCGCCGCGGCTGTTCGCCTTCATCTACCCCGGCTTCGTGCAGTTGGTGGAGGAGGGGTACGAGGCCGATGCGGCCGCGCTCGAGATCCGCCAGAAGGCGGCGGAGGCCGAAGCGCTGGTCGCGTTGCAGCAGCGGCTGGGGCATCGCATCAAGGGCACCACCCTGATCCGCAACGCGCGCGTGTTCGACAGCCAGGCCGGCACGCTCGGCCCGGCCAGCGACGTCCTGGTGCACGACGGGCGGATCGTGTCGGTGGCCGGCGCTGGCAGCGAGCAGGCGGCCGCCGACCAGGTCATCGATGCCGCGGGCCGCACGCTTTTACCGGGCCTGTTCGACAGCCATGGCCATATCGACCGCTGGGGCGGCGGCCTGCACCTGGCCGCGGGCGTCACCACCGTGCGCGACATGGGCAACGACAACACGACGCTGCAGCAGCTCATCGCCGACGAGAAGGCCGGCACCCTGATGTCGCCACGCGTCGTGGCGGCGGGCTTCATCGAGGGCGAGAGCGAGTTTTCCGCCCGGAATGGCTTCGTCGTCAAGACGCTGGACGAGGCGAAGGAGGCCGTGGACTGGTACGCCGCCAACGGCTACCCGCAGGTCAAGATCTACAACTCGTTCCCGAAGGACCTGCTGCGCGACACGGCCGCCTACGCCCATGAGAAGGGCCTGCGCGTCAGCGGCCACGTGCCGGCGTTCATGCGGGCCAGCGAGGTCGTCGAGCAGGGCTATGACGAAATCCAGCACATCAACCAGCTGCTGCTGAACTTCTTCGTCGACGACACCACCGACACCCGTACGCTGACGCGCTTCTATCTGGTGGCGGACAGGACCGCCGGCCTCGACTTCGACAGCCAGCCGGTGCGGGATTTCATCAACCAGCTGGCACGCGAGGACGTGGTGGTCGACCCGACGCTGGCGACGTTCGACTTCATCCGTCACCGCGCGGGCGACATGTCGCAGGCGTTCGCGGCCGTCGCCGACCATCTGCCGCCGGACCTGCAGCGCAACCTGCGCGTGGGGCAGATGAAGATCCCGGACGATGCGACGGCCGCGACCTACGAGAAGAGCTACGAGAAGCTGGTGCAGTTCGTGGGCCTGATGCACGAGGCCGGCATCCCGATCGTGGCCGGCACCGACGAAATGCCCGGCTTCACCCTGCAGCGCGAGCTGGAGCTCTACGTGCAGGCAGGCCTCACCCCGGGCGAGTCGCTGCAGACGGCTACGTGGAACGCCGCCAAGGTCGCCGGCGTGCTGGACGACCGCGGCACCATCGAGCCGGGCAAGCGCGCCGACCTGATCCTGGTCGACGGCGACCCGACGGCCGATATCGCCGCCATCCGACAGGTGGCGGTGGTGCTCAAGGGCGACACGGTGTACTACCCCAGCGAGATCCACCGGGCGCTGGGCATCAAGCCGTTCGCCGAGCCCGTCAAGCCGCAGGCGCGGTAAAAGTTCTGTAGGAGTGGCTTCAGCCGCGATCGCGCTTCCTGCAGGAGCCAAACAGGTCGAGGCCGCACCATGCGATCGCGACTGACGTCGCTCCTGCAACGAGTTCCAGCTTCCTCGCGGCCTGAACGGCTCCTACATAGTTGCAGCACGACACGGAGGTTCCACCATGCCCACCGCCTACGACTTCACCGCCACCGACATCGACGGCTCGACGCGCCCGCTGGACCAGTACCGCGGCAAGGTCCTGCTCATCGTCAATGTCGCGTCCCAGTGCGGGTTCACGCCGCAGTACGCGGGGCTGGAGAAGCTCGCCCGCGACTACGGCCCGCGTGGCCTGGTGGTCCTGGGCTTTCCGTGCGACCAGTTCGGCCACCAGGAGCCGGGCGACGAGGCGCAGATCAAGGACTTCTGCTCGCTGCGCTACGACGTCACGTTCCCGATGTTCTCCAAGGTCGATGTCAACGGCAGCGACGCGCATCCGCTGTGGACCTGGCTGAAGGACGAGAAGGGCGGGTTCCTGGGGATCGACGCGATCAAGTGGAACTTCACCAAGTTCCTGGTCGGCCGCGACGGCCACGTCATCAAGCGCTACGCGCCTACCGAAACCCCTGCGTCGCTGGCGGGCGACATCGAGGCGGCACTCGCGTGACGCCGGTGGCCGAGCGCAACCGCTACCGCATGCGGTTCACGCTGGAGGGGCGCCACCTGCACGTGCGGGTGGTGGGCCACAAGGACGACCTCGCCACCACGATCGCGTGCTGGATGGAGATCGCCGCCGAGGTGCGGCGCACCGGCGCGGTCACGTTGCTGGTGGAAGACGACATGGACGGCCCGCCGGTGCCGCCCGAGGCGCTTCCCGGGTTCCTGCAGGCGCTGGATGGGCAGGGCCTGGACGACGTGCGCATCGCGTACGTGGAGGCGATTCCCGAGCGCCTGCCAAAGGTGGAACTGGCGGAGATCCTGGCGCGCGAGCGCGGCTTCACCGTACGCGTGTTCGCCAACCGCATGGACGCCGCCGTGTGGCTGCGTCACGGCGAGCGCTGAGCGCCTACTTCTCGACGAACGCACGCTCGAACACGTACTGCCCGGGCGTGCCGATGCGCGGCGCAGCAGTAAAGCCGCGGCCGTCCAGCAACGCGCGGAAGTCGGCCAGCATCTGCGGGCTGCCGCAGATCATGGCGCGGTCGTGCTCCGGGTCCAGTGCTTCGATGCCCAGCTGCTGCATCATCCGGCCGGTCGCCATCAGGTCGGTCATGCGGCCGCGGTGGTCGTGGCCGCGGTGCTCGAACGGCTCACGGGTCACCGCCGGGTAGTAGTGCAGCCTGTCGGCGATGGTCTCGCCCAGGAACTCGTGCCGCGGCAGTTCGTTCTCGATGTAGTCGCGGTAGGCCAGGTCCCGCGCGTGGCGCACGCCGTGGCAGAGGATCACGCGCTCGAAGCGCTCGTAGGTTTCCGGGTCCTTGACGATCGACAGCCAGGGCGCGAAGCCGGTGCCGGTGCCCAGCAGGTACAGGTTGCGACCCGGGTGCAGGTCGTGGATCAGCAGGGTGCCGGTCGGCTTGCGGCCGATCAGGATGCTGTCGCCGGGCTTGATGTCCTTCAGCCGCGAGGTGAGCGGGCCGTCGGGCACCTTGATGCTGAAGAACTCCAGCTGCTCCTCCCAGTTGGCGCTGGCGATGGAGTACGCGCGCAGCAGCGGCCGCGTGCCGCCGCCCGGCTGCTCGACCGGCAGGCCGATCATCACGAACTGGCCGTTGTCGAAACGGAAGCCGTCGTCGCGCGTGGTGGTGAAGCTGAAGTAGTCGTCCGTCCAATGGCGGACGTCCAGCACGGTTTCGGTGCCGAAGGCAGCAGACATGCGTCGGGTGGTGGGCAATGCGTGGGGCCGGGCATTCTAAACGACGAGGCAGTGGGGCCTTCGGACGGCGCCGAAAGGCAGCAAGTCGAAGTCCACTCCGTCCCCTGCGTACAGGGGAGGGCTGGGGAGGGGGCTTCTGAAGCGATGTAGTCGATGAAGGGTGGGTCGGATTCCGGTTCGGCATGAGCCAGGCAGACGTCCGAAGCGTTCTGCTCAGGCGACTTGCGGCTCCCCCGGAACCGCCCCGTCGGCAGCCGCCTGGCCCAGTGTGGGACGCTGCCGGTCGCGGTCCACCTCGCGCCCGATGCCGCCCAGGTCGGCCGATTTGATCAGCCGAAGCTGGGCCGCATGATCGGCGATCGCACGGCTGTCGCGGGCACGCAGCATCGGCACGGACGTGCCGGCAACGCTTTCGATATGCCGGTCAACGCCGGTATCCAGCGGGCTGTCCACGTCGGGGTCGACGTCGCGGATGTAGATCGCCGCGATCCGGTCGGGGAAGGCGCGGGCCGCTTCGGCATAGAGTTCGGCGTCGGCCTGGCCCGAGTCGCCGAGCAGCACCCACTTCATCTCAGGGAAGCGCTCGATCAGCGCGATGGCTTTCTCCAGTTTGTGGCCGTGGCCCTCGCCCTTGATGAACTGCCCTGGCTCAAGGCCAAGGTCGCGCAGGAAGATCGGCCCGCACGGAATGGCATTGAGCTCCATGAAGTCCTCCAGCAGGTCGTAGAGGTTCCAGGGGGAGCTTGACACGTAGAACACCGGGTGGCGGCCCGTGCCATCGGCTCCACGCTGCAGCGCGGTGTACAGCGCTGCCACGCCGTCGAGGGGTTTGCGGGTGCGCGCGTTGTGCAGGAAGGTGAGTTGCGCGGCGGTCTTCCAGTCGACGATGGAGCTGTGCAGCACGGTGTCGTCGATGTCGGAAATGATGCCGAACTCCGCGGTGGGCGAGACCTGCAGCACCGGTTGCGGCGTGGCCAGCGTGCCGTCGGCCAGCGAGACCATCGCGTTGTCCCAGGCGCAATCGCTGGGCGTCACGTGCGTCTCGAAGGACGCGCGGTAGTAGCCCTCGTGGTCGGTGCGCACGTCCAGCTCGACATCCCGGAAGCGCAGTTTGAGCGCTTCGTCGGGCACCTCGTCGCTGGCGAAGCGGCGGTAGGTGTCGAGCAGGTTGTCCCACCACGGGTCGGCCTCCTTCGGTCCGGTCTCGGGCGCGTCGTTGAGCAACCGGCCGATCAGCTCGACGCCGCGCGCGTCGGCGAAACCGCGGTAGGCCGCGATGTGGCGTGGCTGCCCGAACCCGAACCGGTCGTTGAAGCGACGCTTGGCGGCATCGATGTGTTCGTCCAGGTCGATCGCCGCCTCCTGCAACTGCTGGCGCGCGACGGTGTGCAAGCCGCTGGGGGCGGGTGCCGCTCCGCTCATCGTGGCCCGCGCTCCTCGCGCGGCTTGACGCGTCGGTCGCCCACCAGGGCGCTGACCACGATCGCGATGCCCAGGCCCGCGCCGGTCAGGAACAGCAGCAGGGCGATGGCCGGGTAGCCGGCCAGGCGCGGTCCGCCATCGTTGTCCATCATCATCGCCGAGGCCAGGATGAGCGCGGCCGTCACCACGCCGGCGCTGATCCGGTTGGCGATCTTGTGCAGGCTTTCCAGAAGGTGCGACTCCTCGAGCCCGGTGACGCGCACCTGCATGCGGTTGTCGGCCAGCAGCGACAGCACGTCGGACACCTTGCGCGGCGCCTCGCGCACCAGCTCCTGCACGTCCATCAGCTCGCTGGCGAGGTTGGCCGGCGACAGCGACTTGCGCAGGCGCTGTCGCATGACGTGGTCCAGGTGTTCCTCGACCACGCGCTTCATGTCCATCTCCGGGTCCAGCGCGTGGGCGACGGACTCCAGGTTGAGCAGCGTCTTGCCCAACAGGCTCATCTCCGGCGGCGTGCGCAGCCCGCATGCGGTGGCCAGCCGCACCAGTTCCAGCATCAGGCGGCCTTCGGACTGGGCCTGCGCCCCGGAGCGGGCCGCGTAGCGCGACACCATCTGCCCGACGTCGCGGTAGTAGCGCTCCTCGTCGAAATCCTCCAGTCGCGTGCCCATGGCCACGGCCTCGGCGGCCACCTGTTCGCCACGACCGTCGACGGCGGCGAACAGCAGCTTGAGCAGGCGCTCGCGCTGCTTGGGCGGTACGTGCGCGACCATGCCCAGGTCGAGCAGCGCCAGCCGGCCATCGTCGGTGACCAGCAGGTTGCCCGGATGCGGGTCGGCATGGATCTCGCCGTGCACGAACACCTGGTCCAGGTAGCCACGCATCAGCGCGGTGGCCAGCGGCCCCAGGTCGCGCTCGGTGCGCTGCAGGCCGGTGATGTCGGTCGCCTTGGTGCCGGTGACAAGTTCCATGGTCAACAGGCGGGGACGCGTGAGGTCCCACACCGGGGTGGGCACGAACAGTTCCGGGTAGCCGGCGAAGTGGGTGTTGAACCGGTCGAGGTTCTCGGCCTCGGTGCGGTAGTCGAGCTCGGCCAGCAGCGTCTTGCGGAACTCGTGCACCCAGTCGGCGAAGCGCATGCGCCGGCCGAGGTCGGTCATGCCGTCGACCCGGGTGGCCAGTTTCGCCAGGGTTTCCAAGTCGTCGCGGATCGTGTCGACGATGCCCGGCCGTTGCACCTTGACCGCCACCATGCGGCCGTCGCGCAGCGTGGCGCGGTGCACCTGTGCCAGCGATGCGCTGCCCAGCGGTTCTTCGTCGAACTGGTCGAAGACCTTGCTGAGCCGCGTGCCCAGCGCATCCTCGACCGCCTCGCGTACCGTCTCGAACGGGATCGGCTCGCAGTCGTCCTGCATGCGCTCCAGCGCCAGCAGGTAGGGCGGCGGCACCATGTCCGGGCGGGTCGAAAGCGCCTGGCCGATCTTGATGAAGGTGGGGCCCAGCGCCTCGAGGTCGTCGACGAAGGCCTCCGGCTGGCCCTCGGTGGCGTCGTCCTCCATCGCCTCCATCGACGCGGCATCCAGATCCAACCCGGTGAACACACCGGCACTGCGATATTTGACGAGGAAGCGCAGGATCTGCGCGCTGCGGGCGAGCCCGCGGGTGGTGTCGGTCATGGGGGTGGCTCCGTGGTTGGCGGCAGCCTACGGGGAGCGGCGTCAACGCCGTTTCATGTGGGCCGGTGCCCCGGGCGGGCAAGCGACGAAGGAGGTGGAACGATGGCGACGTTGTGGACGGTGGGGCATTCCAACCGGAGCTGGGACGAGTTCCTCGACCTCCTGCGCAGCGCCGGGATCGAGGCGGTGGTGGATGTGCGGCGGTTCGCGGGTTCGCGGCGCCACCCGCATTTCAGCGGTCAGGCGATGGCAGAGGAACTGCCGCGTGCAGGCGTCCAGTACGTACCCATGCCTGACCTGGGCGGGCGCCGGCAGGCCTCGCCGGACTCACCCAACGACGCCTGGCGCAACGCCAGCTTCCGGGGCTACGCCGACTACATGGCCACGCCGCCGTTCCGGCAGGCGAGG
This sequence comes from Lysobacterales bacterium RIFOXYA1_FULL_69_10, assembly GCA_001830245.1. Taxonomy (GTDB): domain Bacteria; phylum Pseudomonadota; class Gammaproteobacteria; order Xanthomonadales; family Xanthomonadaceae; genus Lysobacter_C. The sequence continues at coordinate 20,625 of MIDV01000066.1, forward strand.
CAGCGGCTGGCCACACTGGCGCAGGAGCGACGCGCGGCCGTCATGTGCGCGGAGGCGTTGTGGTGGCAGTGCCACCGCGGGTTGATCGCCGATGCCTTCAAGGCCGACGGCTGGGAGGTGATTCACCTCATGGGCTCCGGCCGCACCGACGAGCATCCCTACACGAGCGCTGCGCGGCTGGAAGAGGGGCGCCTGGTGTACTCGGCGCCGCCGGCGGCGCAGGGTGGGTTGTTCGATTGAGCGGAGCGGCCCGGGCCCGTTGCGCCGGCCTCAGCGATAGCCCGCCGCCTGCAACTCGAACAGCTCGGCATACCGCCCGCCGGCATCCATCAGTTCCTCGTGGGTGCCGCTGGCCTCCAGCCGGCCCTCGGCCAGCACCAGGATGCGGTCGGCCATGCGCACGCTGGAGAACCGGTGCGAGATCAGCACGGCGGTGCGCTGGTCCGACAGCTCCTTGAATCGCTGGAACACCTCGAATTCGCTGCGCGCGTCCAGCGCCGCGGTGGGCTCGTCCAGGATCATCACCTGCGCATCGCGCATGTAGGCACGGGCGATCGCGATCTTCTGCCACTGCCCCCCTGACAGGTCCACGCCGGTCTTGAAGCGCCGGCCGATCAGCTGGTCGTAACCCATCGGCAGGCCCGCCACGACCTCGTCTGCCATCGCCCGGCGCGCGGCCTCGCGGATACGGGTGGTGTCGTGCATCGCGTCGATCTGGCCGACACCGATGTTCTCGCCCGCCGTCAGGTGGTAGCGCACGAAGTCCTGGAAAATCACGCCGATGTTGGCGCGCAGGTCGTCCAGGTCGTACTCGCGCAGGTCGCGTCCATCCAGCAGGATGCGGCCTTCGTCGGGGTCGTACAGCCGTGCCAGCAGCTTGACCAGCGTGGTCTTGCCCGCGCCGTTCTCGCCGACCAGCGCCAGCACCTCGCCGGCGCGCAGTTCGAACTCCAGCCCGCGCAGCGCCCACTTTTCGGCATCCGGATAGCGGAAGCCGACGTTCTCGAACGCGAAGCCGCGTGCGATCGGCCGCGGCACGGCCAGGGCGTTTTCGGGCGTGGCGATTTCCGGCTCGATCTCGAAAAACGAGAACAGGTCCTCCAGGTACAGCGCCTGGCCGGCCACCTGCGAGAAGCCGACCAGCAGACCCTCCAGCAACTGGCGCAGGCGGCGGAAGCTGCCGGCCAGGAACGTAAGGTCGCCGATGGTGAAGTCGCCGCGCACCGTGCGCCAGGCGATGTAGCCGTAGGCGACGTAATAACCGGCGGTACCCAGCGCGGCCAGCAGCGTGCCCCAGAACGCACGACGCCGGGCGAGGTCGCGGTTGGCGCGGAAGAAGCCGTCGGCCAGCTCGCGGTAGCGCGCGATCAGGAAGGTGTGGAGGTTGAAGATCTTCACCTCCTTGGCGGTCTCGACGCTGGCGCCCATCTGCCGCACGTACTCCAGCTGCCGGCGCTCGGGCGTCCACGCGAAGTTGAGCGAATAGCCCAGCGCGTTGAAGTGCGACTCGCCGATGAAGGCGGGGATCAGCGCGACCGCGAGCAGCACGATCAGCCACGGCGCGTACACCAGCAGGCCAATGGCGAAGCTCACCACGGTGATGCTGTCCTGCACCTGCCCGAACAGCATGCTCATCAGGTTCATCCGCCCCATCGTCTGGCGACGGGCGCGGTCGAGCTTGTCCTGCAGGTCCGGGTCTTCGAAGTCCTCCAGGTCCAGCGTGGCGGCGTGCTCCATGAGCCGGATGCTGGTGGCGTTGGTGAACAGCTCCGAGAGCAGTCCGTCGCCGTAGCTGACCAGCCGGCCCAGCAGGTCGGACACGATCGCCAGGCCGAACTCGATCGCCAGCAGCCACAGCAGGGTGTCGAGCGCGCCGCTGGCCCACGCCGTGCCGAGGGTGTCGAAGGCCATGTCCGCGGCCACCAGCCGCACCGCCTCGTCGATGATCAGCTTGCCGACGTAGAGCATGACCACCGGCAGCAGTGCGCGGATCACGCGCAGACCCAGGCTCATCAGCGTGAGCGCCGGGCTGGTGGCCCAGATCTGTTTCAGGAACGGCCGCAGGTTGTGCAGCGCGTTCATGCGTTCGCGCAGGCTCGGCCTGGCTCGGGGCGCGCCTTGCGACGCGTGCGGGGAAGAGGGCATGGCGCGATTCTGCCCAGTCAACTTGATGAATGCATGAAAGCCAATGTTTTCGTGCCTTTCAGCTCACCGGCACGTAACTGCACCGGTGGTTATCTAGCGTGGCTAACGCTCCATCCGCCGGTACGCCGGCATCCCCCAGGAGAGCGACAGTGAAAGAACGTCAGAACCAGGACAACCAGCGCCAAGCCCCGGGACAGAACCAACCCGGCCAAGGGCAGCACGCAAAAGACCAGAAGACCGGCGGCCAGCAGCAGACCCGCAGCCAGGGCCAGCAGAGCCCGCAGGGGCAGGGCAAGCAGAGCCCGGGGCAGGATCGCGACCGGTAAATCCACGTCTCGCGCCCAGAGACACAGGTGACACAGGCACGCGCCCCGGCGGTCCGCCGGGGCGTCCGGTTTCAGCTCGGCGTGGTGTCGTATCGGTCACCGATCACCCGTATGCGACGTTTGCCGTGGCCTGCGGGTTCCGGCGTGTCCCGGGCGCGGATGCGCCGTGCGAGTCGGTGATCTTTGCGCATGCAGTTCGCCGCGTGGCTGTCATCGGGCGGTAGCGGCATCGTCAATGACGTCCGGTAGAAAGGTGCCGGCCGAACCCCTTGGAGACCGTCCATGGAGCAGTTGCTTCCGACGCGTACCGATCCGCAACCCCACCTCCCGGTTGCAACGACACCGCAGGTGCCCTGCGCGGATGGGGTTGCGCTTCCGCCCGAGTCGCTGTGGTGGTTGCTGCAGCAGGCGCCACACCTGGTGACGCGCACACCACGCCCGCGGGTACGAGAGCTGGACGAGTAGCGTCCGGCGGCGGGTAGGCACGGGGTCCCGGCGCGGGACGCCCGGTAGACTATGCGGCCCCACCGCCAGCCCATTGCCCGCCGTGAGCCCAGCCGCGCCCCGCACCACCGCCGCCCAGCCCATCCGCCAGGAGGACTTCATCCAGTCCGTGGCCGACGCGCTGCAGTACATCAGCTACTACCATCCGGTGGATTACATCCGGAACCTGGCGGCAGCGTACGAGCGCGAGGAGTCGCCGGCGGCGAAGGATGCGATCGCGCAGATCCTGATCAACTCGCGCATGTGCGCGGAGGGCCACCGCCCGATCTGCCAGGACACCGGCATCGTCACGGTGTTCCTCGAGATCGGCATGGACGTGCGCTGGGCCGACGCGACGATGGGCGTGGAGGACATGGTCAACGAGGGCGTGCGCCGCGCCTACAACCACCCCGACAACAAGCTGCGCGCGAGCGTGCTGGCCGACCCGGCCGGCAGGCGCGCGAACACGAAGGACAACACGCCGGCCGTGGTCAACATGAAGGTCGTGCCCGGCGACACGGTCGACGTCATCGTCGCGGCCAAGGGCGGCGGCAGCGAGGCCAAGAGCAAGTTCGCGATGCTCAACCCGTCCGACTCGATCGTCGACTGGGTGCTGAGGACCGTGCCGACCATGGGCGCGGGCTGGTGCCCGCCGGGGATGCTCGGCATCGGCATCGGCGGCACCGCCGAGAAGGCGATGCTGCTGGCCAAGGAATCGCTGATGGAGCCGATCGACATCACCGACCTGCAGGCCCGCGGCCCGTCCAATCGCGCCGAGGAACTTCGGCTGGAGCTGTATGAGAAGGTCAATGCGCTGGGCATTGGCGCGCAGGGCCTGGGCGGCCTGACCACGGTGCTCGACATCAAGGTCAAGGACTACCCGACCCACGCGGCGAACCTGCCGGTGGCGATGATCCCCAACTGCGCCGCCACCCGACATGCGCATTTCACGCTGGACGGCAGCGGCCCGGTGACGCTGGAGCCGCCGTCCCTGGCCGACTGGCCGGAACTGACCTACGACGCCAGCAAGGGCCGGCGCGTCGATCTGGACACGGTCACCCGCGAGGACGTGGCGTCGTGGAAGCCGGGCGAGGTGTTGCTGCTCAACGGCAAGCTGCTCACGGGCCGCGATGCCGCGCACAAGCGCATCGTCGGCATGCTGGACGCAGGCGAGCCGCTGCCGGTCGACCTGCGTGGGCGTTTCATCTACTACGTGGGCCCGGTCGACCCGGTCCGCGACGAGGTCGTCGGCCCCGCGGGCCCGACCACGGCCACCCGCATGGACAAGTTCACCGAACAGGTGCTGGACCAGACCGGCCTGCTGGGCATGGTCGGCAAGGCCGAGCGTGGCCCGGTGGCGCTCGAAGCCATTCGCAAGCATCGCTCCGCGTACCTGATGGCGGTTGGTGGCGCGGCGTATCTGGTGTCCAAGGCGATCAAGGCTGCGCGCGTCGTCGCGTTCGAAGACCTGGGCATGGAGGCGATCTACGAGTTCACCGTGCAGGACATGCCGGTAACCGTGGCGGTCGACAGCCAAGGCGAATCGGTCCACAAGACCGGCCCGCGCGAATGGCAGGCGCGTATCGGAAAGATCCCGGTGGTGGTCGAGCCGGCCTGAGTCGGCTCCTTCTCTCGCACTCCCTTTGTAGGAGCGGCTTCAGCCGCGATCGCCTCCTGTAGGAGCGACGTGAGTCGCGACCGCGCAACCCTCCGCCCCTTCGCGGTCGCGACTCACGTCGCTCCTACACTCAGGCTGCGGGCTTTCGCGGCTGAAGCCGCTCCTACAGCCGTGCTACGAGCTCCTTCAGCCGCTTCCGCGTCGCCGCCGCCTGCAGGTAGTCCGTCGCCAGCTTCTCAAGCGCGAACAGGTTGGTGGAACTGGTGTCGTCCAGGTCATCCATGCCCACCACCAGGTCGGTCTGCATGCGGAAGTAGCCGTCGCCGACCAGATGCCGGGCGATGTAGTCGACCGAGTCGGTGTTGCCGTCGAACAGCACGTCGATGATCGGGATGGCCCACTCCAGCGCGCCCCATTCGCGGGCGGACTTCAGGTCGATGGGGCGGTTGCGCTCGCCGGTGCCCACCGACAGCACGGTCAGGTCGTGGCTGTTGTCGACGCGCGCGTCCTTGCGCATGGCTTCGGCGATGGCGCAGGCGGTGGGATTGTTCGCCACCACGCCGCCATCAATCAATGCGCAGCGGTAGCCCTCGACCGTCATCGGGTGGGCGGGGAAATAGGTGGGCGCGGCGGCCGAGGCCCGGCAGACCTCCCAGACGGGCAGGGTCTTGTGCTGGGCCTTGAAGCTCTTGAACACCACCGGCGTGCGGGTGACAGTGTCGTAAGCGGTGACCAGCGTCGGCACCTTGAGCTGTCCGAGCGTCGTCTTGCCGAACACTTTCTTGAGCACCTTCTCCAGGCCCGCGCCGTCATAGCGGGGTGCCGAAGGGCCCTGCGTGAACAGCCGGCCGGCGCGTGACCACAGGCGGCTGGCCAGCCCCGGGAAGATGGTGTGCCGCTCATCGCGATACAGGTCGGCCAACTGCGCCGGCGACAGGCCGATGCCCAGCCCGCAGGCAACCAGCGCGCCGGTGGAACTGCCGGCCAACAGGTCGAAATGCTTCAGCAATCCGCCGGTCTTGCCCGCACGCGTCAGCGCGTCTTCCACGCCGCCCAGCCACAGGCTGGTGACCAGTCCGCGGATGCCGCCGCCGTCCAGCGACAGGATGCGTTGCATCTTCATGCGCAGTCTTCCGATGCCGGGGCGGCCAGAGTACGGCCGATGGGTGTCGGGGGCGAGCCGACGCTCGCTAGAACCACTCCATCAGCGAGATGCCCAGCCCGATGTAGGTCGCCCGGTGGTTGTAGTCGATCAGGCTTTCTCCATAGCCGTCGAACACCTGCACATGGCCGCGCAGGGTGCGGTTGATGGGGAAGCCCCAGTCGAACTGCAGCGCCCCGCGCGAGTCCTCGCCGCCGCGAAGCGTGTGCCGCGCCATCAGCGCGAGTTCGTGGCCGCCACGCGTGTGCACCAGCGTCAGGTCGCCGCGGCCCATGTAGTCCTCGATATCCGGGTTGTCGTCGTCGCTGCCGTCCGGTAGCCGCCACCATGGGCGCAGCGTCAGCGCCCAGTTGTCGCGATCCAGGGCGACCGTGCCGATGACCCGGTTCCAGCTGCGGGAGAACGGGTCGGAGCGGCCGTTGGACTGGTGGTTGATGCCGATGGACGCCATGCGTCCGTGCCAGCCGCCCAGCCGGTAGCCGTTGCGGAAGACGAGCAGGACCTCAGGCTCGTAGTTGGTCTCGCGGAAGGGGCGCGAGTTGTCGCCGTTGTAGACCTGCCAGCGGGAGCTCTGGGTGTAGGCCATCCAGACATCGCCGTTGTCGCCGAACAGGTTCTCCAGCGCCTTGGTCTTGAAACTGATCTGGAACTTGGTTTCGACGTCGTCCAGCTCCAGCGGCTCGGTGACGGTGTTGTCGGGGTTGGGCGACTGCGGGGTGGCGTTGACCTGGGTCGTGAAGAAGGCGGGGAGCAGGTACACCGGCTTGTAGGCGCGGAAATTGAACACGCCCAGCTTGGAGTCCCGCGCCAGCTCCCAGCGGCTGTCGAGCAGGCTGCCCTTGCCCGCGTTGGCGATGCGCGCCTCCAGCGCTTCCGGTCCTTCCTCGGCCTGGAACAACTCGCCCAGCGCCTCGCGCGCACGTTCCGCCGGGGGCAGCGCCTGGCGGCGGAAGCGCTCGTAGGCTTCGATTTCCTGCTTGGCCTGGCGCGCCTGCTCGGCGTCCTCATCGGCCCGCGCCGCACTGGCCCGGTCGCGTCCGAACACCGCGTCGTAACAGGCCAGCCGTTCGGAGTCGGCCTCCACTGCGCGGCATGCATCGGCCGCGGACACCGGCGCGTCCTGGGCGAACGCGACCGGCGCGAGCGCGGCCAGGAGCACCGCGGATGCGCCCCGGATCACAGCTGCGACTTGATCGGGAGGATGAACTTTTCGGCGAACTTGTCCTTCCACGGGCGCGCCTGCCACAGGTCGTAGGTGTATTCCTTGGTGTGCTTCAGGTCCGACTCGAACACGTCGGTCATGCGCGCGGCGAACTCTCGGTCGTAGATGTTGAGGCTGGCCTCGTCGTTGAGGCGGAACGAGCGGATGTCGAAATTCGTCGACCCCACCGACACCATCTCGCCATCGATCACCAGCAGCTTCACGTGGATCATCGTGGGCTGGTACTCGTGGATCTCAACGCCAGCCAGCAGCAGCTCGCCCCATTCGGCCTTGGACGCCAGGCGGACGGTTTCCGAATCGATGTGCTTGCCCGGCAACAGCAGCCGGACCCGGACGCCGCGATGGCGTGCGGCGATGATCGCTTCCATGATCAGGTCGTCGGGCACGAAATAGGACGCCGCCAGGTCGATCGTCTGCTCGGCCGCGGCAATCGCCAGCAGGTACATCAGGTGCATGCTCTCGCTGCCACTGGCGGGCGAGGCGATGAACACGTGCGCGGGGCTCTCGCCGACCTCTTCCAGTGGCGGGAAGTAGTCGGGGCCGTTGAGCACCTCTCCGGTGGTCTTGATCCAGTTGTCGTTGAAGGCCGCCTGCAGCTGCGCTACGGCGGGGCCTTCGATTCGGAAGTGTTCCTCGCGCCAGTGGTCGGGGTCCTCGGCGTTGCCCATCCACTGGTCGGCGATGCCGACGCCGCCGGTGAAGCCCACGCGGCCGTCGATTACCAGGATCTTGCGGTGGGTGCGGTTGTTGAGCCGTCCGATGTTGTACCAGTGCAGCGGACGGTAGCGCTCGACCTTGACGCCCGCGTCCTCCATGCCCTTGAGCATGGACT